>DATAIW010000195.1:0-3976 GCA_036262455.1 Candidatus Limnocylindrales bacterium
CCCTCGAGCTCGTCGCGCGCCACACGATCGACGTCCTCGTCAGCGACGTGGTAATGCCGACGATGACGGGACCCGAGCTCGCCCGCGAAGTGCTGAACCGGTATCCGCGGGTCGGCGTGGTCCTCGTCTCGGGCTACACGGCCGAGTCGCTGGAATTGACCGAGCTCATGAGCCGGGGTGCGCAGTTCGTCGACAAGCCGTTCTCGGCGACCGACCTGTTGTCGGCGGTCGATCGGGCGCTGGAGTCGCGGGTCGCGCCCTGAGTCCGTCGGCCGGCGCGCGGTCGTACCATCGGTGGGCACCCGATCGAGAAGACGAGACGAACGATGCCCACCCTCGACACGATCCGCCAGGCTCCCAAAGCCCTCCTCCACGACCATCTCGACGGCGGGTTGCGGCCCGCGACCGTCGTCGACCTCGCCCGCGAGTTCGGCTATGACGGGCTCCCCACGGATGACGTCGACGAGCTCGCCGCGTGGATCCGGCGTGGCGCCGACCGCAAGTCGCTCGAGCTCTACCTCGAGACCTTCGCCTGCACGGTCGGGGTCATGCAGCAGCGCGCCGCGATCGTCCGGGTCGCCGCCGAGTGCGCCGAGGACCTCGCCGCCGACGGCGTCGCGTACGCCGAGGTCCGCTACGCCCCGGAGCTCTCGACCGAGCGCGGGCTGACGCTCGACGAGGTCGTCGAGGCCAACCTCGAGGGGTTCCGGATCGGGATGGACCGGGCCGCCGAGGCCGGCCACCCGATCAGCATGAAGATGATCGTCACCGCGATGCGCCAGGCCGCACGCTCGGTCGAGGTCGCGGCCTGTGCCCTCCGCCACCGCGACGAGGGCGTCGTCGGCTTCGACATCGCCGGGCCCGAGGACGGCTATCGCCCGACCCGCCACCTCGACGCGTTCGATCTCGTCCGCCGCGAGAACTTCCACATCACGATCCACGCCGGCGAATCGTTCGGGCTGCCGTCGATCTGGGAGGCGCTCCAGTTCTGCGGCGCGGAGCGGCTCGGCCACGGTGTCCGGATCGTCGACGACATCCACGTCCGCGACGATGGCTCGGTCGAGCTCGGGCGACTGGCCACATTCGTCCGGGACCGGCGCGTACCGCTCGAGATGTGCCCGACCTCGAACGTCCACACCGGGGCAGCGGCGACGATCGCGGAGCACCCGATCGACCTCCTCCGCCGGCTCCGGTTCCGGGTCACGCTCAACACCGACAACCGGCTGATGAGCGGCGTCTCGCTCTCGTCCGAGTTCGCCGCCCTCGATGCGGCGTTCGGGGTCGGCCTCGGCGAGATGGAGTGGCTGACGATTAACGCGATGAAGAGCGCGTTCGCGCCGTTCGACGAGCGCCTCCGCCTGATCAACGAGGTCGTGAAGCCGGGCTACGCCCACCTCCGCGCGATCGAGAGCCGGGTCGTCGGCACGAGCGGTTGAGGCGAGCGGCCGGCTGGGTCCCGGTTCGGACGTCCGGCGACCGAACCGGCGATGGAGCGGCGAGGGCAGGGCGAGTCCACGTACCGAGATATCGCTTGCGGGGCGGCGCAACACGTGATCTGATTCGACCCGAGCCGGGACGGGCGGATGGAGCCCACTCTCAATGCGCACGGCCCAGTGCGGCTCCGACCTGACGAGGAGCCCGATGCGCACCGCCGCCTGAAGGAGCCCGTCGATGAGCGACTCATCCCTCGTCCTGCCGGAGCCGACCGGCGATGCGCCGGCGGTCGCGAATGCGATGGCCTCCGCTGCGCTCGCCCCGACGACGCTCGTCCTCGAGGCGCCGGCGCCGGTCGGTGCCGTCACGACGACGACCGCCAGCGAGGCGGTGCCGATCAATGCCGCCGATCGGGCCAGGCTCGACTCGATGGTCGAGAGCTATCTCGACGCCGTCTCGAACCTCGATCCCCACGGCACCGAGTTCGGCGACAAGGTCAAGGACATCGGCAAGCTCGGCGACGACGACATCCGGGCGTCGGCGTCGGTGTCGAACCGCCTCCTCGACAAGCCACTGGCCGCGATGCAGAACGGCGGCCTGACCGAGACGTCGTCGGTCGGCCGGTCGCTCCTGAGCCTCCGTCGCCAGGTCGAGGATCTCGATCCGGCGAAGCAGGGCGACCTGCTCAGCCCGCGCAAGCTCCTCGGTTTGCTGCCGTTCGGCGCCGGCGACAAGCTCCGCCACTACTTCGACAAGTACCGCTCGAGCCAGCACCAGCTCGAGGGGATCATCAAGTCGCTCGATCACGGCCAGCAGGAGCTCGAGCGGGACAACGACTCGATCGAGCAGGAGAAGGTCAACCTCTGGGCGGTCATGGGTCGCCTCCGCCAGTACGCCTATCTGGCGGCGGCGCTCGACGACGCCCTCGCCGCCAGGATCGCGACGATCGAGCCGACCGATCCCGAGCGGGCGAAGGTCCTCAGCGAGGACATGCTCTTCTCCGTTCGCCAGAAGAACCAGGACCTGCTGACCCAGCTCGCCGTCAGCGTCCAGGGCTATCTGGCCCTCGACGTGATCCGCCGCAACAACCTCGAGCTGATCAAGGGCGTCCAGCGCGCGACGACGACGACGATCTCGGCGCTCCGGACCGCGGTGATCGTGGCCCAGGCGATGGCCGACCAGAAGCTCGTCCTCGACCAGATCACCGCCCTGAACACGACGACCTCGAACCTGATCGAGTCGACGTCCGAGATGCTCCACCAGCAGTCGAGCGCGATCAACGAGCAGGCCGCCTCGGCGACGGTCGATCTCGCCCGGCTCCAGGCCGCGTTCACGAACATCTACGCGACGATGGACGAGATCGACACGTTCAAGGTCCAGGCCCTCGACACGATGCAGAAGACCGTCACCGCGCTCACGACCGAGATCACGAAGTCGCAGGCTTATCTCGACCGCGTTCGAACCGACGACACGCCGGGCGGCCCGATCGATGCGCTTGGCCCGGGTTCGATCGGGGCCGATCCGGGCTGACCGATTGGATTGACGGCGCCGACGCACATGCCGTTTGTCCGGCGTGGCGCGAGCCGCAGTTCCGCTGGTCTTCCTGCCAGCAGTTCCGCTGGTCTTCCTGCCATCTGTTCGCGAGGCGCGCAACGCATCCGGCCTTGCGAGCCCGTTCCTGCCAGGGGATTGCCCAGGCCGCCAAGTGCCAGGTCATTTCCTGACCAACGGCGCCGTCGCGGCCACCTGGCAGGCACTCGACCGCCGCTCGACGGACCGCGCCGAGTCTCAGGCTGGCAGACGCGCGCCGAGGACGACATCTGACCTGCGGTTGATGGCACGCGGCGCCTCAGTGAGCACCACGAGCCCAAATGTCAGGAAGGGCGCCCGGTGGCAGAACGGCGCCCGGTGGCAGAACGGCGCCCGGTGGCAGAAGGGCGCCCGGTGGCAGAACGGCGCCCGGTGGCTGCGGCGCGCGCGGGCACGGCCAGGGGATCGGCGCCCCCCAACGCGACCGGTCGGTTCCTCAGCCCGCGGCGACCGCCTCCGCCGGATCGGTGACGGTCGTCGGCAGGTCCGCGAGGAGCGGATCGGTCCACGTCCAGGCCGCGCCGTAGTGGGCGCCGACCGCCCCGTGGCGGGCGGCCTCGACCCGCAGCGGCAGGCCGAAGATCGAGATGAACCCGACCGCAGCGGCGTGATCGAAGGCGTCACCGGTGTCGTAGGTCGCGAGATTCTTGTCGTACAGCGACATCGGTGAGCGCCGCCCCACGACCACCGTCGAGCCATGATCGAGCCGGGCGCGGACCTCGCCACTGACCACGCGCTGAGCCGACGCCACGTAGCCGCGCAGGTCACGGTGCAGCGCCGAGAACCACAGCCCGTCGTACGTCAACTGGGCCAGTTCGCTCGCGACCAGGCGGTTGAAGCGGAGGGTGTCCTTGGTGAGCGTCAGCCCCTCGAGCGCGCCGTGTGCCGCGTGGAGGATCGTCGCCGCAGGCGCCTCGTAGATCTCGCGGCTCTTGATCCCGACGAGGCGGTC
>DATAIW010000196.1:0-2117 GCA_036262455.1 Candidatus Limnocylindrales bacterium
AGCTCAGCGACGACTTCCCGATCCGCCTCACGACCGGCCGCCGCCTCGACTCGTACAACACGGGCGTCCAGACCGGCGGCTACACGTCGCCGTTGCGGCGCGGCGAGTCGCTCGACATCTCGCCGGAGGACGCCGCCGACTACGGGCTGGCCGACGGTGAGCGCGTCCGGGTCGTGTCGCGACGCGGCCATGTGGAGACCCCGATCCGGATCGACGAGTCGCTCCGGCCGGGCCTGACGTTCATGACCCTCCATTTCCAGGACGACGTCGCGACGAACCTCCTCACGATCGACGCGACCGACCCGAAATCCGGGACCGCCGAGTTCAAGGCGACCGCGATCCGGATCGAGCGCCTTGCCCAGCCGGTGTCACCGGCCGGCGCCGGACGATGAACGGGAGTCCGGACGCGCCGCCACCCGATCCGCTCGTTCGTCGCCTCGCCGGGGCGTGCCTGCTCGGCCTGTCCCTCGCCATCCTGCTCGTCGCCGGTCCGATCGGTCTGGCATCGAGCTCCTCCACCGCGCTCGCGGCGACCGTCGCGGGCGCAGCGCTCGGAGCCAGCGGCCTGACCCTTCTCCTCCGGCCGGAGGGTCGCGGCCAGGGGTCGTAGACTGCCGGGATGACCATTCCCGCTCGCCTCAACATCGTCACGATCGGCGTCGCCGACGTCGCCCGATCCGTCCGCTTCTACGAGGCCCTCGGCTGGCAACGGTGCTCGTCCTCGATGGATGAGATCGCCTGGTTCCGGACCGCCGACAGCTATCTCGGGATCTTCGGCTGGCAGGACCTCGCCGATGACGCCAACCTCCTCGAGCCGACCCGCGGCTCGTTCGGCGGGATCACCCTCGCGATCAACATCGAGTCGTCCGACGCGGTCGACGCCGCGCTGGCCGAAGCTGCGGCTGCCGGCGGCACGATCCTGAAACCCGGCACGGAGCTCCCCTTCGGCTATGGCGGCTACTTCGCCGATCCGGACGGCCATCCCTGGGAGGTCTGCTACAACCCATCGTTCCCGATCGGTCCGGACGGCCGGATCACGATCGACTGAGGAGCTCACCGTGAAGATCGTCGCGACCGCCGACGCCCCGAGTGGCAACGCCGCCGGGCGCTTCTCGTACAGCCAGGCCGTGGTGGCGGGCGGCCTGGTCTTCGTCGCCGGCCAGGGCCCGTTCGATCCTGCGACCGGCGCGATCGTCGGAACGACGATCCAGGAGCAGACCCGCCAGGCCCTGGCCAACGTGCGGGCGATCCTCGAGGCGGCCGGCAGCTCGATGGACCGCGTCGTCAACGTCACCTTCGTCCTGACCCGGCCCGAGGACTTCGCCGGGATGAACGAGGAGTGGCAGCGCTGGTTCCCGGCGAACCCGCCGGCCCGCTCCGGCGCCCGCCACCCGCTCCAGGTCGACAACCTCCTGATCTCGATGGCGATCATCGCCGAGGCATGAGTATCGAGCATCGCGCCACCCGGACCGTCGACCAGCGCCCGGAGGTCGTCCACGACCGGCTCCTCGAGCTCGCCGCGCGCGTCCGCGACGAGACGCCGCCCGTCGAGCCCGGCACCCAGATCTCGACGTTGCTCGGGATGTCGGGCGACCTGGGGATCGAGGTCGCCGACCGCGGGCCGCGACGGATCGAGCTCCGGACGACCCAGGGGCGGATCCGCGGCGAAGGGGTGGCGGAGCTCGCCGCGACGGCCGACGGCCGGACGACGATCACGCTCGACGGCGCGGTCAAGGCCCAGGGGTTCGCGGCCAACCTGATGCTCGGGGTCGCGCTCAAGGCGATGCCGAGCCTCGAGAAGGACATCGTCGACGGACTGGAGAAGGGCCTCGACGAGCTGGCTGTCGAGCTCGCCAAGAGCGACGCGGACTGGAACGCCGCGGACTGGCGGCCGTCGCAGCTGCCGGCGCGCGCCTGACCGATCGCCGGCCGGCGCCGCCGGGCGCCGGGCGACCGGACGCCGGCCGCGCCGGAGAAACCAGGGTCGAGCGAGCCTACGGTCGGGCGATCGTGATCGACGTGCCGGTCGAATCGCCGTCCGGGTCGTGGTTGGCGGACGGATCGTAGGTCGCGGTTCCGCTCGTGACCGACGTCACGGTGAAGGTCGCGGCCTGGAC
>DATAIW010000197.1:0-5931 GCA_036262455.1 Candidatus Limnocylindrales bacterium
CCGACAGGACTGTCCGGGGCTGTGCATCGTCTGCGGCCTGCCGCTCGACGAGGGCGACCACGATCACCCCGACGACGATGTCGACCCTCGGCTGGAGGCGCTCCGGGGGTTCGTCGCGGACTGACCGGCGCCAGCTCGGAACCCACGCGGCCCCGCGCGACGAGCAGGCTTCGACGTCCGTTGCACGCCAGGCGGGCATTGCGACGAACGGGAGGCCGCTCAGCCTCTGATGTGCCCGCTCGGTGGGCAGGATGGCGAAGGAGGAACCGTTTTCGGGGCCGGATCAGCCGTTGCTTCGTCGTAACGCTCGCCACGCGTGCAATCGGGTCGGGAGGCGGATTGCGAGGGCCGCTGAGCCCGCACCAACTCGCGCGGGAACGGCGCTTCCGGTACACTCGGCCATCGGCCCTGCCAGTCCGGCTGGGCGTCTCGGCGCGTCCCACATCCCGGCCGCCCGACCCGAACGCTGACATCGAAGGAGACCACGGACCGTGGGAGTTCCCAAGCGACGCGTGTCGCATGCCCGCCAGGGTGAGCGTCGCGCGCACCTGGCGCTGAGCGTGCCGGAGCTCGTGGAGTGCGATCACTGCCACGAGAAGAAGCTGCCGCACCACGTCTGCCCGAACTGCGGCTGGTATCAGGGCCGCCAGGCCGTCGAGCTCAAGCAGACCGCGACCGACACCTCCTCCTGAGGTGGTCGCCGCGCTCGATCGCCCGTTTCCGTCGACCGCCGGCTCCGCCCTCGATGACGGGCGTGGGGTGACGATCGCGGTCGACGCGATGGGTGGCGACCACGGACCGAGCGAGGTCGTTCCGGGAGCGCTCGATCACGCTCTGGCGAATCCCCAGGATCGGGTGATCCTCGTCGGCGACGAGCCGACGCTCCGTCGCATCGCCGGCGCTCTGCCGCCCAACGTCTCGATCGTTCACGCGTCGGAGGTCGTCGGGATGGACGAGCACCCGGCGATGGCCTTGCGCGAGAAGAAGGACTCCTCGATTCTCGTCGCCACCGACCTCGTGAAGCGGGGCGAGGCCGACGCCGTCGTCACCGCCGGTCACTCCGGCGCCGGGATGGGCGCCGCCGTCCTGCGTCTCGGCCGGCTGCGCGGCGTCGACCGGCCGGCGCTCGCCGTGCCGCTCACGACCGAGGCCGGGACGCTCGTCCTCCTGGACATCGGGGCGAACACCGACTCGAGCGCCGAGAACCTCGCCCAGTACGCCCGGATGGGCTCGATCTTCAGCGAGCGCGTCCTCGGCGTGACGAACCCGCGCGTCGCGCTCCTGTCGATCGGCGAGGAGAAGGGCAAGGGCGACCTCCGGATCCAGCAGGCGACCGAGCTCCTCGACCAGACCGACCTGAACTTCGTCGGCAATATCGAGGGCAAGGACCTGACCCGCCACCAGGCCGACGTCGTCGTCTGCGACGCGGTCCTCGGCAACGTGGTGATCAAGTTCTTCGAGGGCCTCTCGACGTACATCTTCGACATGCTCCGGCGCGAGTTCCGCGGCTCCCTGCGCGGCAAGGTCGCCGGCCTCCTGATGCGGCCGGGGATCGCCCGGATCCGGGCCGTGTTCGACTACGAGCGGGTCGGCGGATCGCCGCTCCTCGGGGTCAAGGGGACCGTGATCATCACCCACGGTCGGGCGAAGCGGCGGATGATCGGCTACGGCGTCGGCGTCGCCGCGACGATGGCCCGGACCCGCGTTCCCGAGCTCATCGCCGAGGCCCTTCGCCCGGCGCCCGACACGAGCGAGGCGGAGGCGCCGGCCGGGTCGTCGACCGGGGACGCTCCCGCCGGACCGCCGTCGGCCGGGCCACCCTCGACCGGAGCCGCCGCGGCCGTGGAGTCCGCCTCATGAGCGGGCCCGAGCTCACGATCGGGCGCGGCGTGATCGCCGAGATGGTTCGCCTGGCCGCCTTCGAGATCCCCGGTGTGGCCCGGGTCTCGCGCGGCGGGCCCGCCTGGCGGACCGCTCTCGGCGGGCCGCCGGTCGTGACGCGCCTGTCGGAAGATGGCGTTCGCGTCCGTGTCTGGATCATCGCCCGGCCTGGGCAGCAGCTCGTCACCCTCGCCGGCGACGTGCGGACCGCGGTCGGTGCCGCCGTCGAGCGCCTGCTCGGACTCCGCCTGGAGTCGGTCACCGTGACCGTCGATGGCGTCGGAGGCTGAGACTGGCGCTGACCGGATCCGGGCCCTCCGGGCGGGCCGCCGGCTGGCGCTCGCCGCGGTGTTCGAGGCGGAGTTCGGGCAGCGGACCGCCGACGCCGTCCTCGAGCGCCACCTCGCCGAGACCGAGGGCGATCCACGGGCGGCCGACCTTGCCCGCAGCCTCGTTGCCAACGTCATCGCCCACCGTGACACGATCGATGCCCGGATCGTCACGACCGCGCCCCAGTATCCGGTCGGCGGTCTGGCCCGGATGGACCGCGCCCTGCTCCGTTGCGCCATCGGTGAGGTGCTACACTCGCCGACGCCGCCCCGGGTGGCGATTGCCGAATGGGTCGAGCTCGCGCGCACCTACAGTGGAGACCCGATGCGGCGCCTGATGAATGGCGTTCTCGGGCGGATCGCCAACACGGTCGACGGGTAGTCGGCTTCCAGCTCCGAGGAGGGAGTTCCCAGTGTCCACAACGTACGAGCGACTGAAGAAGCTCGTGGTCGAGCAGCTTGGCGTCGAAGAAGACGAGGTCAAGCCCGAAGCGTCGTTCGTCGACGACCTGAATGCGGATTCCCTCGATCTTGTCGAGCTCATCATGAGCCTCGAGGAAGAGTTCGGGACCGAGATCTCCGACGAGGACGCGGAGAAGATCCGCACCGTCCAGGACGCGGTCGACTACATCGACGAGCGGTCCACCTAGAACCGCGCCATCGACCCGGGAGCCGTGCGACCCGCCGACGCGCTTGCGGAACGGCTGGGCCTCCCCGTCGGCGATTCCGACCTCCGCGAGCAGGCCCTCGTCCACACCAGCTGGCTGCACGAGCATCCTGACGCGGCCGCCGGCCACAACGAGCGCCTCGAGTTCCTCGGCGACGCCGTCGTCAACCTCGCGATCTCGGAAGCCCTGTTCGCCGCCCATCCGGCCGACGACGAGGGGATGCTCAGCGCCCGCCGGGCGTCGATCGTCTCGACCGTCGGGCTCGCCCGGCTCGCCGGCCGGATCGACCTCGGGCCATCCCTCTTCCTCGGCGAGGGCGAGGCCCAGCGCGGTGGTCGGCGCCGGCCCTCGATCCTCGCCTCGGCGCTCGAAGCGCTGGCCGGCGCCCTCTATCTCGATCTCGGCTACGACCTGACCCGCGACTGGCTGCTGGCCATCGCCGCTCCCGAGATCAGCCTCGACGCGCCGCTCTCGAGCCTGAAGAGTCCGAAGAGCAGGCTCCAGGAATACACCCAGCGGCGAACCGGCTCGCGGCCCGAGTACCACGTCGTCGACGCGTCCGGGCCGGACCACGAGAAGCTGTTCCAGGTCGAGGTCCTCGTCGATGGGCGGCCGCTCGGCGTCGGGGTCGGGCCGTCGCGCCGCGTCGCCGAGACTGCAGCCGCCCAACGGGCCATCGAGACCCTCCGGACCGAGGTCGCCGAACGACCGCTGGGGTCGAGCCCGGCCACGACGCCCGCCGAGACGGCGCAGTGAGCGCTCCCGCCCGACTCCTTGCTCTCCGCCTCCAGGGCTTCAAGTCGTTCGCCGAGCGGACGATCGTCGAGTTCGGGCCGGGGATCAGCGCGATCGTGGGGCCCAACGGCTCGGGCAAGAGCAACCTAGCCGACGCCCTCCGCTGGTCGCTCGGCGAGCAGGGCCGGGCCCTCCGCAGCCGCAAGTCCGAGGACGTGATCTTCGCCGGCTCCGAGAAGCGTTCGGCCCTCGGCATGGCCGACGTGACGCTGGTCCTCGACAACGCTGACGGGTTGCTGCCTGTCGACTTCAGCGTCCTCGAGCTCGGTCGGCGGTTGTACCGGAGCGGCGAGAACGACTACCTGCTGAACAAGCAGCGGATCCGGCTGCGCGATCTCGTCGACCTGCTCGACGGCGCCCACCTGGCGGACAACGCGTTCCTGTTCATCGGCCAGGGGATGGTCGACCAGGCCCTCGCCCTGCGGCCCGAGGAGCGGCGGCCGCTGTTCGAGGAGGTCGCCGGGGTCCGGCGCCACGAGCGACGCCGGCGCAAGGCCGAGGAACAACTCGCTGAATCGGAGACGAACCTCGCCCGGGTCGAGGACATCCTCGCCGAGCTGCGACCGCAGGCCCGCAGGCTGGCCGCCCAGGCCGAGCAGCAGACGACGCGGCTGTCGGCCGGCGAGGAGCTGGCCTCGGCGCTCCTTGCCGCCGCCCACGTCCGTTGGCACGAGGCGGCCGGGCAGGCTGCCGCCGCCGCGACTCGGGTCGAGCGCGAGCGGGCGGAGGCCGATCGGGCGATGACCGACCTGCAGGCCGCCGAGGAGACCGCGGCCGCGATCGGCGCCGAGCTGGGGGTGCGCGCGGCCACCGAGCGGGAGCGGCTGGCGAGCCACGAAACCGCCCGCGGCGCCGTCACGGAGCTCCGTCTCCGCGAGGCTCGCCTGGCCGGCGACCTCGAGGCGCTCGCCCGCGACCGGACGCGACTCCGGACTGAGCGCGAGACCGCCGAAGCGTCGCTCGCCGTCCAGCGTCGCGGTCTCGCGATCGCGATCCCGCCTCGCGACCATGATCTCGACGCGTCGCTGGCGGAGGCGGAGCGGCTGCTGGCCGAGGCGAACGGCGAGCTGGCCGCGCTCCGGACGGCCAGTCGGGCCCGCGGCGAGGAGGCAGCCGCGATCCGCCGAGCCGAGGCTGCCCGACAGTCCGAGGCGGAGACCGCTCGCCGCCGGCTGGCCGACGGTCTGCGCCGGCTTGACGCCGAGCAGGCGGCCGCGGCCGAAGTTGCGGCTCGCCGGGCAGAGCTCGAGGGGCGCCACGCCGGGGCCGGTGCCGCGCTGGAAGGCGCGCTGACCGCGTCCGCCGGCGCGACCACGACCCGGGAGACGACCCGGGCGTCGGCCGCCGAGGCCGACGGTCGTCGGCACAGCGCGGCCGACCGGGCCGGTGCCGCCGGCGCGACCCGGGTGGCCCAGGAGGCCCGCCTCGAGTCGCTCGATGGCCGGATCCGCGAGGATGACGAGCGCGGGATCGCCCGGGCCGCCAAGCGTCGCGGCGGTCGGAGGCTCGACGAGGAGCTGGTCGTGGAGCCAACGATGCGAGCCGCCGTCGAATCTACGCTCGACGAGCTCGCCCGGGCGTATCTCATCGACGAAGCGGCCGCCGGGTCGCTCGCGGCCGAGCGGGGGATGCTCGTCATCCGCGAGCGGGCGACCGGTCCGGGCCCGCAGTCGACGTCCGATGTGGTCACGCGACGTTTCCTCGAGCGCCTCGCCGCCGCGGGCGGAACGCCGCTCGCGACGGCCATTCGGCGCGATCCCGGCGGGACGGTGACGCGGATCCTGGCCCGGACCGTCGTGGTCGACGATCTTGCCACTGCGCTCGATCTCCAGGCACACCTGCCGGCCGGCTGGGCGATCGCGACACGGGACGGAGCGGCGGTCGTCACCGAGCTTGCCGTCCGTCTCGGCCGCGGCGACGCCCCGCTCGAGCGACGCGCGGAGGCCGACCGGCTCCGGTCCGACGTGGCACGACTCCGGGCCGAGGCCGATGCTGCGGCGACCGAATCGGCCGCCGCCGAGCGGGCGGCCGCCACGACGCGGACTGCCCTGGAGGCCGCCACGACCGAGGAGGCTCGCGCGGACGCGGATCGCCGTCGCGCCGAGGAGGCCGAGCGCGGCGCCGCCCGCGAGCTCGAGGCCGTCGCCCGCGAGGCCGCCTGGCACGCCGCCCAGGTCGAGCGCCTGGCTGCCGACGTCGAACGAGCCCGCGAATCCCTCGCCGCCCATGAGTCGACCGGGCTGTGGGGCAACACGACC
>DATAIW010000198.1:0-3647 GCA_036262455.1 Candidatus Limnocylindrales bacterium
GGGCGAGGGTCGCCTTGACGACATAGCCCGACCCGGTCTTGGCGAGGACGAGCATGTTCTGGTAGGTGATCTTCGTCGCCTTGTCGGTGTAGTACTTGCCCGGGGGCGTGACGTTGGCGGGGATGTTGATCTGGGCCGAGAGGAGGACGTCGACCGTCATCCCGGCGGTGATCAGGCCGCCGACGGCGCGATCGTCGGGGACCGTCATCGAGACCGCCCTCCACGCCACCGAAGTATCGGTGACGGTCTCCCCCGGATCGAGGATCGAGAACCCGGTCGTCCCGCCCGGCAAGTACTACACCGACAAGGCGACGAAGATCACCTACCAGAACATGCTCGTCCTCGCCAAGACCGGGTCGGGCTATGTCGTCAAGGCGACCCTCGCCCAGGCCGAGGAGATCACCCACCTCGTCGCGACCGGCAATGCCCAGTTCAGCATGCTGATGCGGCCGCCGTCGGACGTCCGCTTCGCCGATGCGAGCAAGCTCGGCGAGACGACCAACCTGATCATCGAGCGCTACGGCCTGCCGGTCCCGCAGAACTACCCGGTCGGAAACGGTCCGATCCAGACCGCGGCCCCGACGGCGACCCCGTCGCTCCCGGCGGCGCCGTCAGGGAGCCCGGGCCCCAGCGCGGCGCCCTGACCCGAGCGTGACTCCGCGAACGGGACGCTGCCGGGTCAAGCGCCCCCAGTCGGAGTCGATGGCGCTCACGCGGTTCATGCCTTCGCGCCGCTGACCCGGCGCGGCCTCCCGGCCGCCCGGCCCGCCCCCGCGGGCCGGGCGGCCACTCCATATCTCGCTCGCGGTCAGCTTCAGCCGACGCTCAGCGGCTGCTCAGCGCGGCGTCCCAGGCCGCGGCCACCCGCGACCGCGCATCGACCAGCGGCCCTGAGGTGTCGAGCACCCGGGTCGCGGCCGGTCGGACGCGCTCGACGAGGCTGGCCTGGGCGGCGATCCGGCGATCGGCCTCCTCAGCTGTCGCTCCCCGGGCGATCACGCGATCCCGCTGGACCATCGGCTCGCAGGTCACGAGCCAGACCTCGTCGCAGAGCGCCGCCAGCCCGCCCTCGACGAGCTTGATCGCCTCGACGACGACCGCTGCCGCTCCGGCCGCCTCGGCGGTCTCGATCTCGGCCACGATCCGGGCCCGGACGAGGGGGTGGACGATCGCCTCGAGACGACGCAGCGCATCGGGATCGGCGAAGACGATCCGGGCCAGGGCCGCCCGATCGAGGCTGCGGTCCTCGACCCGTACGCCATCGCCGAAGACGGCGAGGATCGCGTCGTGAGCGGGCTGACCGGGGGCCGAAACCTCGCGAGCGACAAGGTCGGCGTCGATCACGACGGCGCCGCGATCCGCCAGCCAGCCGGCGACCGTACTCTTGCCGCAGCCGATCGGCCCGGTCAGCCCGATGCGGACCGTGTGCCGGACTGAGCCGGCGCGGGTCGTCGGGTTCGCGTCGCCCATCACGGCGCCCGCTCCTCGAGATCCAGCCACGCGTCCTCGGCCGCGCCAAGCGCCGCCTCGACGTCGGCCAGCTCGCTCGCGACCCGTCGCATCTCGACGAAGTTCGCGGCGATCGCCGGCGAGCCCATCGACAGTTCGAGCTGGGTCTTTCGCAGGCCGAGGCGGGTGAGCTCGGCGTCGACCTGGGTGCGCTGGCGGCGGTAGGCGTCCTTGGACAGCTTCTCGCGACGGGCGGCAGGGCGCGAAGGCGGGGTGCTCGCCACGGCCGGTCCCGCGGCCGATCGAACGGCGACCGACGACCGACGCGGTCGCTCGGCGACCGCGATCCCGCCGGCCGACGTCGCTCGCGCATCTGTCCGGCTGCTGGTCACCGCCGATCGACCGCCGTGGGCACCGCCACGAAGGCGGGCCGCCTCGCGTTCGGCGGCCGCGTGGACCGTCCAGCCGTCGGCCACCGCGGCGCGCCATTCGCTCCAGCCGCCCGCGAACGGCACCGCGAGCCCGTCGTCGACGACCCACAGGGACGTGCAGACGGTCTGGAGCAGGCGCCGGTCGTGCGAGACGACGAGCAGCGTCGCCGGCGAGTCGTGCATGAACGCCTCGATCGCCTCGCGGGCCGGGATGTCGAGGTGGTTCGTCGGCTCGTCGAGGAGGAGCAGGTTCGACGGCATGATCCCGAGCAGCGCCAGCTCGAGCCGCGACCGCTCGCCGCCCGACAGCTTGCCGACCTCCTTGAAGACGTCATCGCCGCGGAACAGGAAGCGGGCGAGGAAGCCACGCGCCTCGCCCGCGGTCACCGGGATCGCCTCGAGCAGCGCGTCGAGGACCGTGGCCCCGGGAATCGCCGCGTCGCGCAGCTGGGCGAGATAGCCGGGCTGGACGGCGTTGCCGAAGCTGAGCGCGCCGTCGAGCGGTGGCAGGTCGCCCGCGATCGTCCGCAGCAGCGTCGTCTTGCCGGCGCCGTTCGGCCCGACGATCCCGATCCGGTCGCCACGGGTCGCGGCGAGGAACGGCACCGTCGCGACGCGCTTCGGCTCGGTCGCGGGCGCACCGTCCGCGTTCACGGCGCCACGACCGGGCAGGTAGCCGACGACAAGGCCCTCGACCCGGATGACGATTTCGCCCGATCGCGACGGGCCGCTGCCGGCGAGGGCGCCCGCCGGGAGGCGCAGCTTCTTCGTCGCCTTCGGCGACTCGACCCGCTCGGCCTGGAGCTTCTCGAGACGAGCCTCGTGCTCGTGCATCTTGCTGAACTTGCGGTGCGATCGGTAGCGCTGGACGAGCTCCTTCTCCCGCTCGATCTGGTCGGCCTGGGTGTCGGAGTCCTTGACCGACCGGACGTCGCGCTCCCCGCGCTGGCGGTGGTAGGCGCTGTAATCGCCGCGGAAGATCGTCAGCTTCCGATCGCGCAGCTCCCAGATCCGGTTGACCGTCGCGTCGAGGAACGCCCGGTCGTGGGACGCGACGAGGAGCGCGCCGTGGCGCCGGCGGAGGTGCTCCTCGAGCCACTCGATCGCGCCGATGTCGAGGTGGTTGGTGGGCTCGTCGAGGAGCAGCAGGTCCGGCTGGGCGACGACGAGGCGGGCGAGGGTCGCCCGGGTCTGCTCGCCACCCGACAGGGCGGTCGGCGGCTTGGCCCACTCGTCGCGGGTGAAGCCGAGACCGGACAGGGCTTCATCGACGCGCAGGTCGAGCGTGTAGCCGCCGAGGATGTCGAACTGGTGCTGGAGGTCGGCGTAGCCGGGCGCCACGACCTGCCCGGCGTGCTCCATCTCGGCAAGGCGGGCCGCCATGGCCTCGAGATGCGCGGCCCCGTGGCGGACCGCGGCCCGCAGGTCCGGGGCGGACATGAACGCCTCGTCGAAATGGGATTCCTGGGCCAGCAACCCGATCGTCAGGCCGCGCTTGCGGTGGACCACGCCCTCGTCCGGCTCGTCGCGGCCCGCGCCGAGGCGCAGGAGGGTCGTCTTCCCGGCCCCGTTCGGCCCGACCAGGCCGACCCGGTCGTCGACCGCGATCGCGGCCGTGATGTCGTCGAGGATGACGAAGGTCCCGACCTCGCGACGCACGCGCTCGAGACGAAGGATCGACATCGGCTCAGCCGCCCACGGACGCGCGGGCGGCCGCACGCCGGGTCGCGGCGGCGCGCCGGGTCCGCTCGGCGCGGGTCGCTCGCA
>DATAIW010000199.1:0-3313 GCA_036262455.1 Candidatus Limnocylindrales bacterium
CGCTCAGCCGCGCCAGTCGGCCCGGGGCGGCGTGTACGACCGCTTCCGCGAGCGGGTCATCTTCCCGATCCGCGACGCCAGCGGCGGCGCGGTCGGTCTCGGCGGGCGGATTCTTCCCGCGGACGGCGGGACGGAGAGCGGGCAGGGCATCTCCGAGGTCGGAGGCGGAGCTCCGCGACGCCATCCGCCCGAGGATAAGGACCATGGGCCCAAGTACCTCAACTCGCCCGCGACGCCGCTCTTCGACAAGTCCCGGACGCTCTACCTGATCGACCGGGCCAAGGGTCCGATCCGGAAGAACGGCCAGGCGGTGATCGTCGAGGGCTACACCGACGCCCTGATGGCCCACCAGGCGGGTTTCGACAACGTCGTCGCGTCGCTCGGGACGGCCCTGACGCCGGGCCAGGTCGCGCTCCTCACCCGCTACGCGACGAAGATCGCCCTCGCCTACGACGTCGACGCGGCCGGCGAGAAGGCGGGGACGTTCGGCGCCCAGGCGCTCGAGTCGCTGATCGGCCAGCTCGCGGTCGCCGACACCGGCGTCGAGCTCGACGAGGTCCGCGTCGTCCGCCTGCCCGACGGCAAGGATCCCGACGAGGTCGTCCGCGAGACGCCCGATCGCTGGCGCGAGGAGGTCCGGACCGCCCAGCCGATCGTCGACTATCTCATCGACCATCACGCCCGCGCGTTCGATCTCAAGACCCCCGGCGGCAAGACTCGCTTCGTCAAGGCGATCGTGCCGACTCTCCGGGCGATCCCCAACCCGGTCATGCGCGACGCCTATCTCCAGACGATCCATCGCGTGTCGGGCGTCGAGGAGCGGACGGTCCTCGAGGTCCTCCATCAGCGACCCGAAGCCGTGGCCGTCCACGGCCGGATCACCGCCGACGCCGTGATCGGCGCGGCCGATGCCCTCCCGGTCGACCGGATCCTCCAGGCGATCACCCCGGTCGAGGAGGAGCTCCTCCGGCTGATCCTGCTCGTCCCCGACCAGCAGCTCCGGGCGTCCGACGAGATCGGGCCCGACCAGCTGCCCTCGACCCCGGCCCGCGAGCTGTTCCGGGCGATCATCGTCCAGCGCGCGCCCGACGACCATGGCGTCAACCCGCCGTTCTCGATGTCGGCCCTGGTGGCCGGTCTCGACGACGAGATCCGGGCCCTCGCCCAGGCGATCCTGGCCCGGCCGTCGCCGGACCTGGCCCACATCAGCGCCGAGCGGATCGCCTACGCCGTCGACCGCTGCCTGCTCCGGCTCGAGCGGATCCGGCTCGACGAACGGGCCGATTGGGTCGGCGCCGAGATCCTCGCGGCCGAGAGCCGCGGCGAGCGCGAGTCCGTGACCCGCCTCGTCGACCTCCAGCGCCAGACCAACGAATCGCGGCGGGCCATCGATCGCCAGATCGAGCAGGCCACCGTGCTGGTCCGAACCTGACCCATGCCCCTGACTGAACTCTCGACCTCGCAACCCGATACCCGGAGGCACACTCATGGCTGACCCCCTCGACAAGCAGCTCGTCGAAGCGGTTCTTGCTCGTCCGCGGCGGGCCAAAGCCGACGTCGAGGAGGCCCGCCTGGCGACCCGCAACCTGCGGGCGACCAAGGTCGTCTTGCCGCAGGTTGCGGACGACGAGGACAACGACGACGACGATCTCGAGCTGGGCGCCGAGCCCGGGTCCGACGGGGTCGTCGTGGCCGATGGCGGCGATGTCGGCGTCGAGGTGATCGGCGAGGACGGCGTCGTCGTCGACAACAAGATGCCGAGCGACGCCCCGGCCAAGCTCGACCCGAAGGAGGTCGACGAGCCGACCGCGGAGGAGCTCGACGCGATCAGCGCCGACATGATCGGGATCGACGACCCGGTCCGGATGTACCTCAAGGAGATCGGCAAGGTCGCCCTCCTCACGGCCGAGGAGGAGGTCGTCCTGGCCAAGGCGATCGAGCTCGGCGAGCAGCTGGTCGAGGCGCCGTGGAAGGGGATCGTCTCGCTCCACGAATGGACCCGCCACGACACCGAGCGCAAGACCCGGACGACGAAGCTGCAGCATCGGCTGCCCCTGGGCGACGAGGCCCATCGGCTCGTGACGGACGCAATCCACGCCCCGGAAGCGGCCGACCTGCTCGTCGCGCCGCCCGACTTCCACCTCGTGAAGGCCGCCCGGGACGCTCAGTCGGACGGGACGAAGGACCTCCTGAAGGAAGCCAAGAAGCTGCTCGCGACCTACGCCCACAAGCTCGACGCGGACGCCTTCCTGACGGTCCTCGACTGGTCCTACCTCGCGGTCCACAACGGCGATCTCGACTCGCGCGACAACGTTGGCCTGCGGGCGATCTACGACTGGACCCGCGACGACGTGGCGTTCCCGGCCCTCGAGCGCTGGGTCACGGCCGGCAACGACGCCGATCTGCTCAAGAAGATGGGCTTCGACCCCGAGATTCCGCTCAACACCAAGCTGGCCCTCCGCAAGGGCGAGCTCGTCCGGATCGGACGTGATGCGCGTGAGCAGCTGACCTCGGCCAACCTGCGGCTGGTGGTCTCGATCGCGAAGAAGTACATCGGCCGGGGGATGTCGTTCCTCGACCTGATCCAGGAAGGCAACATCGGGCTGATCCGGGCGGTCGAGAAGTTCGACTTCGAGAAGGGTTTCAAGTTCTCGACGTATGCCACGTGGTGGATTCGCCAGGCGATCACCCGGGCGATCGCCGACCAGGCCCGGACGATCCGGATCCCGGTCCACATGGTCGAGACGATCAACCGCCTGATCCGCGTCTCGCGCCAGCTGTTGCAGGAGCTGGGGCGCGAGCCAACGGTCGAGGAGATCGCCGAGGCGATGTCGAAGGGCCAGGAGGTCCAGGTCACCCCCGAGAAGGTCCGCGAGATCATCAAGGTGTCGCAGGAGCCGGTCTCGCTCGAGACCCCGATCGGCGAGGAGGAGGACTCTCACCTCGGCGACTTCATCGAGGACCGGGGGGCGTTGGCGCCCGCTGAGGCGGCGTCGCACCAGCTGCTCAAGGAGCAGGTCGAGGCGGTGCTGGATTCGCTGACCGGTCGCGAGCGGCGCGTCCTTCAGCTCCGGTTCGGGCTCGAGGACGGCCGGGCGCGGACCCTCGAGGAGGTCGGCCGCGAGTTCAACGTGACCCGCGAGCGGATCCGCCAGATCGAGGCGAAGGCCCTCCGCAAGCTCCGCCACCCGAGCCGGAGCCGCAAGCTCAAGGACTACCTCGAGTAGGTTCGGAGTTCCGGTCTCGCGGCGGCGGCCCAGGCGCAGGGCGGCAGCCCGGGCGCAGGACGGAGGCCCGGGCGCAGGACGGGCGC
>DATAIW010000200.1:0-3125 GCA_036262455.1 Candidatus Limnocylindrales bacterium
TGTCGGCGCGCTGTGCCGGCAACGCGAACGTGGCTCCGACGCCCGGCCCGACGACCAGCGCATCCGACACCCCAACCGCCACGCGGGCGCCCAGCCGGACGCCGATCCCGACGCCGACCGCTCTCCGACCATCGGCGAGCCGGCCGACGATGGCGCGCGCATCATCGCGGTCCAAACGAACCCGCTCTACGGTCCCGTCCCGGTTACCCGGGCAAGAGACATCACGATCGATTCGCCGGCCGTCGGCATCGTGCAGGTCCAGCTGCTCCTCCCGAGCCGGTTCGATGCCCAGCCGGAGAAACGCTGGCCGGCGCTGTACGTGCTCGGCGGCTCCTCCGGGACACACCGGTCCTGGACGCAGCAGACGGACATCGAGGCGCTGACCGCCCCAGAGGACCTGCTGGTCGTCATTCCCGATCAAGGTGCCGAGATCGGTGGTGGCGGGTACGCGGACTGGTGGAATGGCGGCAAGGGCGGCCCGCAGATGTGGGAGACCTTCCACGTGGTCGAGCTGCCCCAGTTGCTCGAGCGGAACTGGCATGTCGGCGACGGACGTGCGATCGAGGGCCCGTCGTCGGGCGGTCTCGGGGCGATCGGGTATGCCGAGCGTCATCCGGGGATGTTCCTGTTCGTCGGGTCATGGAGCGCACCTGGACCCGAATGGCCCAACCTCCTTCCATGAGCCCTGGGGAAGGCCATTTCAACCTCTTGGGTGACCCCGTCGAGCAGGCCGACCTGTGCAGGGCGCACGACCCGATGATCAACGCCGCGGCCCTCCGGGGCACCACGCTCTACATCGCCTACGGCAACGGCGAGCTGAGACCGTTCGACATCGGTCCGGACAACCCGACCGGTCCCGGCGAGCGGGAGTACGGGATCGAGAGCGCGGCCTTCGTCAAGCGGCTCCACGAGCTGAAGATCCCGGTGACCGTCTACGCCTACGGGCCGGGCACACAGACCACGCCCTACATGGTGCGCGACCTTCATGTCTCATTCCCGCTCGTCCTCAAGGTGCTCGGCTTGTAGGGCTGCCGGCCGCGGACGGCGATCCAACAGCGGGAGCTCGCGGTGACGCGCGCGTGTCGACCGCTCGTCGCGGCCGCCTCGTAACGCCCCTCCCGCCCCCCGAGCCGGGCTACCATTGGCCTCCCGTGACGACCATCGCGCCGAACGATTTCACGCACCTCCACGTCCACTCCGAGTTCAGCCTCCTCGACGGGCTCGGGCGGATCACGGACCTCGTCGATTCGGCGGCCGCGCAGGGGTTCGACAGCCTCGCGATCACCGACAACGGCGCCCTTTACGGCGCCGTCGCCTTCTACCAGGCGGCGAAGGCGAAGGGGATCAAGCCGATCATCGGCGTCGAGACCTACGTTGCCCGCCGGTCGATGACCGAGAAGGAGGGCAAGGCCGACGCCCAGCCCTTCCACCTGATCCTCCTGGCCAAGGATCTCGTCGGCTACCGCAACCTCTGCCGGCTCATCACCGACGCCCACGTCGACGGTTACTACTACAAGCCCCGGATCGACCACGAGCACCTCGCGAAGTACAGCGAGGGCCTCGTCGGCCTGTCGGCCTGCCTCGGCGGGGAGATCCCGCGGGCCCTCGAGATCGAGGACTGGGCGAGCGCCCGGAGCCTCGCCGCCGAGTACCAGGACATCCTCGGCAAGGGCAACTTCTTCCTCGAGCTCCAGGACCACGGGATGCCGGAGCAGCGCGTCCTCAACGAGAAGCTGCTTCGCCTGGCACCCGAGACCGGCGTGCCGCTCGTGGTGACCAACGACCTGCACTACGTCCACGAGGCGCAGAGCGCCGCCCAGGACGTCCTCCTTTGCATCGGGACCGGCAACAACATCGACACGCCGGGCCGGATGAAGTTCGCGACGAACGACTTCTGGCTCAAGTCGGCCGCCCAGATGGCGGCGTTGTTCCCCGACCAGCGCGAGGCGATCCTCAACACCCGCCGGATCGCCGAGATGACCGAGATCGAGCTGCCACTCGGCCAGCTCCGGATCCCGCATTTCCCGGTCCCCGAGGGCCACACGGTCGAGACATGGCTTCGGGCCGAGTGCCAGCGCGGCCTCGCCGAGCGCTACGGGACGGTGACGCCGGAGCTCCAGAAGCGGCTCGACTACGAGCTCGGCGTGATCCTCTCGATGGGCTACGCCGGCTACTTCCTGATCGTCGCCGACTTCGTCCGGTTCGCCCGGGAGCAGCGGATCCAGACCACCTGCCGGGGCTCGGCGCCGGGCTCGATCGTGACCTACACGCTGTACATCACGCCGGTCGACCCGATTCAGTACGGCCTGCCATTCGAGCGCTTCCTCAACCCCGACCGGGTGACGATGCCGGACATCGACGTCGACTTCGAGGACGAGCGCCGCGACGAGGTCATCAACTACGTGAGCCGCAAGTACGGCTCGGACCACGTCGCCCAGATCATCACCTTCGGCACGATGCTCGCCCGGGCCGCGATCCGCGACGTCGGCCGGGTCCTCGGCCACAGCTACGGCGAGGTCGACCGGATCGCGAAGGCCGTGCCGAACCAGCTCGGCATCAAGCTCGACGAGGCACTGACGATGTCACCCGACCTGAAAGGGCAGGTGGACGCCGACCCGGCCGTCAAGCGGATCATCGACTTCGCCCGCCAGCTCGAGGGCGTCGCCCGCAACGCCTCGACCCACGCCGCCGGGGTCGTGATCAGCCGCGAGCCGCTGACCGAGCTGATGCCGCTCCAGAAGGCGACGAACTCCGACGCCCTGATGAGCCAGTACGAGATGCACGCGATCGAGGCGCTCGGCCTGCTCAAGTTCGACTTCCTCGGCCTCTCGAACCTGACGATCCTGCGCCACGCCGTCGACCTGGTCCGGCACGAGCGCGGCATCGAGATCGACCTCGATCACATCCCGCTCGACGACGCGACGACGTTCGCGCTCCTCGCCTCGGGTGAGACGACCGGCATCTTCCAGCTCGAGTCGGCCGGGATGCGCCGCTACATCCGCGACCTCCAGCCGACCTCGGTCCTCGACCTCGCGGCGATGGTCGCGCTCTACCGGCCGGGCCCGATGGACAACATCCCGGCCTACATCCGGCGCAAGCACGGCCAGGAGAAGGTCACCTACCTC
>DATAIW010000201.1:0-1616 GCA_036262455.1 Candidatus Limnocylindrales bacterium
AAGGAGTATTTCGGGTCCTGGCGCACGTTCCCCGATACCTGCGACTGGAGCTGGCCGGAGACCAAACCGGTCGGCTTCCACCAGACGTACCTCGGCATCGACGTCTTCGAAGGTGCCTACCAGTACGACGGCATGCGCATCGTCCCGGGCTGGGGCGGCAGCATGTTCGAGGCGCTCATGCCGGCCATGTTCGTCCCTGAGGACCAGTGGGGCAAGGGCAGCTGGGCGATCAATCATCCCCTGACCGTGGCCGCCCAGATCCATCACGGGCTCGTCGAGGCCGGCTATGGCTACTGGGGATTCTCCCCGTCCGACAAGCCCGAGGGCGGCTACGCGGCGTATGGGGTCGACGCGATCGGGATGAACCCGGACGGCTATCCATCGAACGAGGACAACACGTTCGTCGACCACGGGTTCGCCGGCTGCCCGGGCGCGCATGAAGCGAAGCCCGACCCGGCGCCGTCGGCGTACACGAACGGCGTCGTGACGCCGCACGCATCGTTCCTCGCCTTGCGCTACGCGCCCAAGGCGTCGCTCGCGAACCTGGCCAAGCTCGAACACGACTTCAAGATCTACGACAAGTGGGGATTCCGCGACTCGGTGAACGTCGGGACGGGCGCGATCTCGAACGGCTACCTGTCGCTCGACCAGGGCATCATCATGGCCGCCATCGGGAACGCGCTCGGCCATGACATGCTCCTGCACGCGTTCGCGACCCCGCAGTTCGAGCGGGTGCTGGAGCCGATCGTCTCGATGGAACGGTTCAACGCCGCCCCACGCGACCGTGTCGCTCGGCTCGACCAGCCGTAGACCTCGAGCCGATGACGACACGCCGCCCGCCCAGCCGGTCGCCCGGCGGGACCCAGCCGGTTGCGCACGCCGCCGACCTGCCAGCCGCGACGACCGCCGGCGCCGCGCGAATCGCCTGGTTCGCGACACGTGGCGCCCTGACGGACCGCGACCGGCCGGCGCCGCCGACCACGCTCCCGCCGCCGGATGACGTCCGGGCGGTACGTGGCCGCGGGCAGGTAACGATCGATTGGTCGCCGGTCGTGGGTGCCGCCGGCTACCTCGTCCACCGGGGCCAGACCGCCGACGGTCCGTTCGAGCCGATCGACCTGGACGTCGGCGACATCCTCGCGGTGCCGCACGGCCCCTACCTTGACACGACGGGCACCCCTGGCACGGCGGCGTGGTACGCGGTCTCGAGCCTGCCGACCATCGAGACGGAGGGAGGGGCGTTGTCGCCGCCGGTCGCGGCCCGAGCCGGGAGCGACAACGGCGCCGTCGCGGTCCGCGTCGAAGCCGGACGCGTCGTCGGTCGTGTCGCGCGACCATTGCGTCCGATGATCGGCTCCGAACACCTCGCCCTCCTCCTCCGCGGGGCCGGGCCCGGCGGATCAGACGTCGGCGCGGAACTGGCCGAGGCCTTCCGGATCGTGGGCCGCGAACTCGGCGTCGAGGCCGTGCGGGCCCATGCCATCCTCGATGACTCACTCGGCGTCTACCGCGACGCGGGCGAAGGGCCCATCCACGACTTCTCGACGGTCGACGAGGTCCTGGACCGGCTACTCGATACCGGTCTGCGGCCGATCGTCGAGCTCTCGTTCATGCCG
>DATAIW010000202.1:0-5061 GCA_036262455.1 Candidatus Limnocylindrales bacterium
GCCGGGGTCTTCGTCGACCGCCTCGACCGGCGCCTGGTCCTGATCCTCACGAACGTCCTGCGCGGGCTGGCGTTCATCGGCATGTTCTTCGTCGGGACGAACCTCGTCCTGATCTACCTCCTGAACATCATCGTCTCGACGATCACCGTCTTCTTCGCCCCGGCCGAGGCGGCGATGATCCCGAATCTGGTGCCGCGCAAGCAGCTCCTCTCGGCGAACGGGATCTTCACGCTCACGCTGAACGCGGCGTTCGCCCTCGGGTTCACGCTGGTCGGCCCGCTGATCGTCAAGATCTTCGGCGCGTCCGCGCTCATCATCGTCGTCGCAGCCCTCTATTTCGTCGCCGCCGGCTTCTGCTCGACGCTGCCGTCGGCGCCGCCGCCCTCCAGCAACGCCGGCCCGAAGGGCGCCCGCGGTCGCGTCCGCGAAGCCGAGAACGCTGTCGGATCGGTGCTCCTCCAGCTGCGCGAGGGCCTCGCCTACATCCGCGGCCATCCGGAGATCCGCTGGTCGCTGACCTACCTCGGCATCGCCGCCTCGCTGGTCGGCGTCCTCGGCGTCCTCGGGCCGAACTTCGCGCAGAAGACCCTGGGCCTCGGGCCGGAGGACTTCGTCGTGGTCGTCCTGCCGCTCGGGGTGGGGATCGTGATGGGAATCCTGCTGCTCAACGCCTACGGCCGCCTGCTTCCCCGCCGGCGCGTGATCGAGGGTGGATTGATCGCCCTCGGCATCTTCATCGCCGCCATGGCGGGCTCCGGGACGATCAGCAAGTTCCTCGGTAGCTCGGCGGCCCGGACCGGCGTCGACCTGTCGCTCGTGACATCGCTCCTCTCGATCGTGGTTGCTGTCGCCTTCTTTGCCGGGATCTCCTACGCCGCGGTCGCCATCCCCGCCCAGACCCAGCTCCAGGAGGATCTCCCGGAGGATGTCCGGGGGCGCGTCTTCGGCGTCCTGAACATGCTCGTGTCGGTTGCGAGCTTCCTGCCGATCCTCATCGTCGGCCCGATCGCCGACCTCCTCCAGGCCCTGACGGGTCAGGGGACCACGATCGTCCTGATCATCGTCGCGATCCTGATCGCGGCCTCGGGGATCGCCTCGATCCGTCTCCGGGGGCCGTTGCGGGCCGTCGAGCGCGACATGCGGGCCACGGTCGGCACCGACCGCGACCCGTTCGTGACCGCGCTCGGGGTCGAAGCGCGAGCGGGCGCCATCGACCTCGGCGGCGAACCGATCGCGGATCCCGGCCCGCTGGCGGGCGACCAAGCGGACGCCGGTCCGATCGTCCTGCCCGCGGCGGACCCGATCACCGCGGCCCAGGGCGCGCTCGATCTCGACGTCGACACCCGTGCGATCGAGATCGGCGACCAGCCTGGCGAGGACGATCAGATGGCGGAGGATGCGGCCGGGATCGTCGACCGCAGCCGGCCGGCCTGAGTCGACCGATGCCGCGCGTCGCCGTCGTCTTCACCGGGGGGACGATCAGCATGCGCCACGATCCGGTCGCAGGTGGCAATGTCCCGGTCCTCGGCGGCGCGGCCCTGCTCGAGACCGCACCCGGCCTCGACGCGATCGCCGACCTCGTCCCGATCGACCACGGCCTGACCCCGGCGAGCCATTTCACGTTCGAGGCGCTGTTCGGGATCTCGGTGCCGGTCCGGGATGCCCTCGCGGATCCCACCATCGACGGCGCGGTCGTCGTCCAGGGAACGGACACGATCGAGGAGACAGCGTTCTTCCTCGATCTCCTTCATCGGGGCCCGAAGCCGATCGTCGTGACCGGCGCGATGCGGTCCGCCAGCGAACCCGGCTACGACGGCCCGGCGAACCTGACCGCGGCGGTCCGGGTGGCGTCGTCCGTCGAGGTCGGGCGGGCAGATGTCGGTGCGGTCGTCGTCCTCGGCGGAACGATCGAGGCCGCCGACGACGTGACCAAGACGCATGCCTCGGCGTTCGACACGTTCCGCGGCCTCAACCGCGGATCGCTCGGTCGGGTCGAGGATGACCGGATCGTGCTGACCTCGGAGCGGGGACCACGGCGGCAGGTCGCGACGGAACGGGCGGCGGCGCGGGTCTTCCTCGTGACCGCGACCGTGGCAACGGACGGAACGCCGATCGCGGCCCTCCACGCGGCGGGCGCCGACGGCTTCGTCGTGGCCGCGACCGGCGCCGGGAATACCGCACCGGCCCTGCTCGCGGCGGCGGAAGCCGCGATCGCCGATGGGTTGCCCGTCGTGCTGACCACGCGCTGCCCGATCGGGGCGGCAGGGGCGGGCTATGCCTTCCCCGGTGGCGGTGCCACCTGGTTGCGCGCAGGCGCGATCCTGGCGGGTCATCTCGGCGGCCCGAAGGCCCGGATCGCGCTGGCGCTCGGCCTGGGCGCGGGGCTCGGTCGCGACGGCCTCGCGGCCCTGCTCGCTGATCCGGTCCCGATCCACGATCCGGAGCGCTACTGGGTGGACCGCTGATGCCCCTCGACGTCCTCGTGACCGGTGGCCGGATCGCGACCCTGGCCGGCGATCGCGGCTTCGGATGGGTCGAAGCGGTCGGCATCACCGATGGCCGGGTGGCGTTCGCCGGATCGGCGATCGATCTCGAGACGCGGGCGGATCCCCACACCCTCCGGGTCGAGATGGATCCCGACGAGGTCGCGATCCCGGGCCTGACCGACGCCCACCTCCATCTCGCCGAGGGCGGCCTCTCGCTCGACCGGGTCGACCTGACCGCAACCGCGACGCTCGACGACGGCCTGGCCGCGATCGCGGCGGCCCATGTGGCGCTTGTGGATCGGGACGCCTGGCTCGAAGGCCATGGCTGGCACAATGACCGCTGGGGCGTCTGGCCAACGGCCGACGATCTCGAGCGGGTCGCGCCGGGCCGGGCGGTCGCGCTGTGGGCCCACGACCACCACGCGCTCTGGGTGAGCCGGCGGGCGCTCGAGATCGGGGGCATCGATGCGGCTCGCACGGACCCCGACGGCGGGATCATCCGGCGCGATGCGGACGGCGCGCCGACCGGTGTCCTCCACGAGTCTGCCGCCAGGATCGTGATGGACCGGGTGCCGCCTGCCTCGGCCGAGCAGTACGAGGCATCGATCGCCCGGCTCGCCCGCGACCTCGTGGGACTCGGGGTCGTCGCGGTCCACGACCCGGGGGCGCTGTCCATCCAGGAGGGCCTGGGGCGGGGGATCGCCGCATACCGGATCCTCGACGAGCGCGGCGACCTGCCGATCCGGGTCCATGCATCGATCCGCTCCGAACAGATCGTGACGGCAGCAGGGCTGGAGCTGCGGAGCGGCGACCCGTTGGGCCCGCCCGGTGGCCGCGCCCGGTTCGGCTGGCTGAAGCTGTTCGCCGACGGCACGCTCGCGTCGCGGACGGCGGCGCTCCTCGGGCCGATCGAGCCGGAGGTGGGCCGGCCCCTGCCGCCCGGCACCGAGCGCGGGATCTGGCTGACTGACCCCGAGGAGGTCGCGGCCTTCGCCCGGCAGGCGGCCGATGCCGGGATCGCGACCCAGATCCACGCGATCGGCGACCGGAGCTGTCGGGTGTCGCTCGACGCGCTCGAGCCGACCGCCGGCCGGACCGCCCTGATGCCGCGGCTCGAGCATGTCCAGATGCTCCACCCGGACGATCGACCTCGATTTGCCCGGGCCGGGATCGCCGCCTCGATCCAGCCGGTCCACGTCCGGGCCGACGCGCCCAGCGCACGGCTCCTGTGGGGCGATCGAGCGGAGACGCGCGGCTATCCGATGCGGTCGCTGCTCGAGGCCGGTGCCGTCGTGGCGTTCGGGACCGACGCCCCGGTCGAGCCGATCGACCCGTGGCCCGGGCTGTCGATGGCCGTGACGCGGATCGACGGGACGTGGCCGGCCGGCGCCGAACCGTTCGGTCCGGACGAGCGGCTGACCCTCGCGGAGGCGCTCCGGGCGGCCTGTGTCGCGCCGGCCGTCACCGCCGCCGAGCCGGATCGCGGGCGCCTGGTCCCCGGTCAGCGGGCGGATCTCGCGATCCTGCCGGCGAGCGCCCTGTCCCATCCGATCGAGCCCGGTGGCGCGCTGGCCACAGCCCGTCCCCGCCTCGTGATGATCGACGGCGAAGTCGCGTTCGAGCGCTAGGTCTGTTCTCCCACGAGGTTGGTGACACACGAGGAGCCCGTCACCAGTTAGGTTGAAGGCGCTGACCTATCAACTGACCTGGGAGGGCTCCTCGGGATGCATTGTCACGCCAACGCCCGTCTGACACCACGGGGCCGGGGCGAGGTCTTCGCGGCCGTCGAGGCGGGGATGACCGTGAGCGCCGCCTGTCTCGCCTTCCGGCTGAGCCGCCGGACCTACTACCGCTGGCTGCCGCGCTGGCGGGCCGACGGCGCGGCGGGCCTCCTCGACCGGAGCTCGCGACCACGGCGCAGCCCGCAGCGCCTGTCGGTCGCGGCTGAACGCCAGATCGCCGGACTACGCGAGGCGACCGGCTTCGGTCCCGACCGGATCGGTGCCCTGCTCGGTCTGCCGGCCTCGACCTGCCATCGAGCCCTCGGTCGGCTCGGCTATCTCGAGCGGGTCCGGGTCAGCGAGCCGGTCGTCCGCTACGAGATCGCCGAGCCCGGCGGCCTGCTCCACCTCGACACCAAGAAGCTCGGCCGGCTGGGCGCGGGTCCCGGCCACCGCGCGACCGGCGATCGGACGAGGCGCAACCGGGGGATCGGCTGGGAGGTCCTCCATGTCGCGATCGATGCCGCCACCCGGCTCGTCTACGCCGAGCTGCTGGCCGACGAGAAGGGCCGGACGACGGCCCGCTTCCTGGTCCGGGCGGTGCGCTGGTTCCGGGCGCGCGGGATCCGGGTCGTCCGGCTCCTGACCGACAACGGATCGCCCTATCGCAGCCGGGTGTTCGGTCGAGCCCGGCGCTGGCTCGGCCTGCGCCACAGCCGGACCCGGCCGTATCGGCCCCAGACCAATGGCAAGGCCGAGCGCTGGATCCGGACGGTCCTGTCCGAATGCCTCTACGTCGAGGTCTTCCACTCGCCTGGCGAGCGTCGACTTGCCCTCGAGCGGTTCATCGACTA
>DATAIW010000203.1:0-5727 GCA_036262455.1 Candidatus Limnocylindrales bacterium
GGCCGGGCGCTCGGCGAGGAGGTCGAGGATCTCCGCCTCGTACCGTTCACGCCAGCGACGTGGGTACAGCCGAATGAGCGAACGCATCAGCCAGCTCCTCCAGGCACCGCGCCGATCCGGATGGCGAGGTCGGTCAGAAGATACGACCGACGTCCATCGGAACCGGCCCTCCCTTCGATCAGGCCGCGTCGCTCGAGCCGGGCAATCGCGGCATAGAGCGTGCCCGGTCCGACCGGGCCGTCGAGGGCACGAACGGCGTCGAACAGGTGGACCGCGGTCCGAGGCCCATCGCGAAGCACGGCGAGGACAAGCCTCGCCGGCTCCGCGAACCGCCCGAACCCGCGGGCCACGATCATGTCAGCGGGCCACGATCACGCCGCATGCGATCCGGCCGCCGCTGCCGCCATTCGTCGCATCGGTGAGCTGGTCGTCTTCATTGGCGTGGATGATGAACGAGCTGCCGACCGCGCCGCTGGTCGTGTCGAACAGCGTGGTCGGGCCGTTCTTCAGCGTCACCCGGTCGGTTGTCGCATCGAGGTGTCCGATCCCGTCACCGTTGACGATCAGGTTCGGCAGGTCGCCCGCGTGGGCACCCGACGTGTTCAGGAGTCCGTGCTGGCGAACGAGCGGGTTGTAGTGGCCGCCGGCCGCCGCGAACGTGGGCGTGCAGGCAGCGATCGAATGGATGTGGATCCCATGGAGCCCCGGGGTGAGGCCGGCGACATGGACATTGACATGGACGATCCCCGAGGCGTCCTCGACCAGGCGAGCCCAGCCGACGGTCGCACCGGACGCGTCGACGATGGTGGCACCCGCCTGGGTCGCCCCGCCGGCGAGCGACTGGGCGGCGAATGCCCCCACGACGGCCAAGGCGACCCCCAGCATGCCGATGGACAGGATGAGTCGACGCAGGACACGCATAGCCGGGCTCCCTCTACTCGCAGGATGATATACCGCCTGTCGATATATCGCGTTGCGATATATACGACGGCGGCGCCGCGCGTGTCAAGACCCCGGCTACAATCGCCGCCATGACCTCGACCCGCCTCTGGGATCGCGCCGCCGACCTGCCGATGGTGGCCGGTCGCCGCCCGCGGCCCGAGATCGTCGCGCTGCCCGCCGCCGGGCTGCCGACCGTGGCCGAGCTGTTCACGTTCATGCGCGATGCCGAGCTGCGCTTCGACGCCCTCCGGATGCGGATCGAGGAGCGCAGCTTCGGCGTTGCCGGCGAGCAGGTCGCGATCGTCGAAGTCGCCCTTCGCCACCCGACCGACGCCCGGGTCACGACGAGCCAGCCGGCCCTCGGGACCACCGCCAATTACGAGCTCTGGATCTCCGACGGCGAGGTCGTCCGGACGTACAGCGCTCCCCACCGCCTGGGCACCGAGCGGCCGGTCCGCCGCAGCGTCGTCGGCATCAGCGGCCGCGAATCGCGCGACCTGCCCGGGACGAGCCGCGTCTACGCGCCGCTGACGGCCCTGCCGATGGAGACCCTGCCGGAGGTGTTCGTCCACCCGGCGGGCTACTGCCAGAACGTGCTCTCGACCGGGGCGTGCCGGATCGTCGGCCTCGACGCGGTCGGCGGGCGCGAGGCGATCGTCGTCGAGTGCGACCACCCGCGGACGATCGAGATCGGCGCGGATCGACCGGATTACCGGATCCGGATCTCCGTCGACCGGGCCGACGGCGTGATCCTCCGCCTCGAGGAGTCGATCGGCGGCATCGTCACCCGGGACGCCCGGGTCACCGAATACGAGCCGGACGCGCCGCTCAGCCCCAACACGTTCGATTTCACGTTCCCGACCGGGACCACGATGCTCTACTGACCGCCTCGGGCGGTCGCGGGTCCGACGCCCGTCACGAATCGGAACGCCCGGCCGGTGGCCGGGCGTTCGTCGTTGACGGAGACGGCGGGTCAGCCCTCGGCGAGGTCCAGGTCGCGCTCGATCGCGGCCAGCTCCTCCGGGGTGCCCTGGACCCTCGGGCCCTTGAACCAGTTCTTCGCCGACACCGCGTACCAGATCGCAGCACCGCCGAGGACGACGAGGAACACGACCGGGGTGAAGTTGAGGTTCGCCCACACGAGGCCCTTGTCGTCAACCTGCGGCAGGTACTGCGGCAGCATGAACAGGACGACGATGATCGCGACCCAGATCGTCGCGACGATCCCGATCGGGCGGCCGAAGCGTCCGAGCGTCCAGGGGCCGGTCTGGAACCGCGCCCCGGCCCGGACGCGGAGGAATACCGGTGAGACGTACGCGACGTACAGCCCGATGACCGCGATCGAGGTGATCGCGAAGTACGCGACCGGGCTCCACAGGTACGGTAGGCCGAGGATGAAGGCCCCGATGGCGGCGAGCCAGATCGAGTTCGTCGGGGTCCGGGTCTTGGGGTTGATCCGGTGCCAGAAGTTGCTGGCCGGGATCGCTCCGTCACGGGCGAACGCGTAGATCATCCGCGAGTTCGCCGTGACCGACGACATGCCGCAGAAGAACTGGGCGCCGATGACGAGGAACAGGATGATCATGCCGCCCGCCTGACCGACAGCGTCGATCCAGATCTGGGCAGGCGGGACGAGCGCGCCGAACGCGTGGTCGTATCCGTTGAGGGTCGTGACCGCGCCGGTCGCGTCCGTCACCTGGAAGGCTTTGTCCGGGGTGATGCCGACATTCATCGCGACGAGGAGGATGAAGCCTGCGATCACCGAGACGACCACCGAGTAGATGATCCCCTTCGGCGCCGACCGCGCCGCGTCGTGGGTCTCCTCGGACATGTGCGCAGACGCGTCGTACCCCGTCAGGGTGTATTGCGCGTTGAGCAGACCGATGAGCATCACGTACAGCGGGATGCCCGCCAGCAGTGGACCGGGCCACGGTGCCTCGGGAGTGCTGCCGGTCCGGTCGACGAACGTCGTGAAGACGGATCCGATATCGGTCCGGGTGTGCTGGTTCAGGACGACCGTCACGAGGACGATCGCCGCGACGCCGACGAGGTGCCACCACACCGACAGGTCGTTGAGGAGCGCGACGATCCGGATGCCGAACGTGTTCAGCAGGGCGTGGATCGAGAGCATGATCCCGTAGACGAGGATCAGGTAGGGGGGATCGAGCGGATAGCCGAACAGGTAGTTCAGGAAGGCCTGGGTGAACAGGGAGAGGCCGAAGTCGATGCCGGCCGTGACGGCGACCTGGCCGACGAGGTTGAACCAGCCGACGAACCAGCTCCAGCGGGCACCGTTGGCGCCGGCCTCATCCGCGAGCTTCGCAGCCCAGTAATACAGGCCGCCGGCGGTCGGATAGCTCGACGCGACCTCGGCCATGCCGAGCGCGACGAGGATCACGAAGAAGCCGACGACCAGCCAGCCGAGCGTCATCACGCCGGGGCCGCCGGCGAGCATCCCGAACTTGAACAGCGTCAGGCAGCCCGACAGGATCGAGATGATCGTGAAGGAGACCGCGAAGTTGGAGAAGGTCCGCATCCCGCGGCGCAACTCCTGGGCGTACCCCATCTGGTGGAGTCGATCGGTATCCGAACCTGCCATCCCAATCCTCCATGCGATGCACGTGACGGTTCGCCGGGACGCGAGGGACTCCCCCGCCGCAACAATAGGCGTCGGGGATCGGCAGTTTCAACCGATCGCGACGCGCCGCTCGCGATGACCCGTCTGGCGCGCCACGGTCCGGAGGTGGGCGATGGGCGATCGACTGGCCGGCAAGGTGACGATCGTGACCGGCGCGGGTTCCGGCATCGGGCGGGCGACGGCGATCCGGTTCGCGGAGGAGGGTGCCCGGGTCACCTGCGTCGACATCGACGCGGCGACGGTCGGGGCGGTGGCCGCGGAGATCGGGAACGCAGCGTTCGCCGTCGCCGCGGACGTCTCGGATCCACGCCAGGTCCGGGCGTATACCGACGCGACCGTCGAGCGCTGGGGCGGCCTCCACGCCGTGTTCAACAACGCCGGGGTCAACATCCCGGGCGTCTTCCACGAGGTCCCGGACGAGGTCGTCGATCGAACCCTGAACGTCAACGTCAAGGGCTGCATCTACGGCTGCCGCTACGCGATCCCCCACATGCTCCGCGGCGGTGGCGGATCCCTGATCAACACGAGCTCGGTCAACGGCCTCGTCGCCGAGCCGTTCCTGGCGATCTACGCGACCTCGAAGGGCGCGATCGTCATGCTCAGCAAGGGGATCGCCCTCGACTATGCCAAGCAGGGCATCCGCTGCAATGCGATTGCCCCGGGCTGGGTCGACACCCCGATCAACTACGCCCACGCGGAGATGCTCGGCGGCCTGAGCGAGGTCTATGCGACGATCGACTCGTTCCAGCCGATCGGTCGCCCCGGCGAGCCGCGCGAGATCGCCAATGTCGCGCTCTTCCTCGCCTCGGACGAGTCGTCGTTCGTCACCGGCAGCGTCATCGTCGCCGACGGCGGGATGACCGCGAAGTAGCGTCCACCACGCAGCGAAGCAGCGAGGCCGCGAGAGCGGCGCGGAGGGTTCCCATGTCCCCGGCGAAGCACGGCGATCATCGCGCGACCCACGCCAATCGCGACCACCCGCGGCTCCAGGAACTCCAGGCGATGGTCCGCGACGGCCGGATCGATACCCTCGTTGTCGCGATCACCGACATGCAGGGCCGGCTCATGGGCAAGCGCGTCCAGGCCCAGGCGTTCCTCGAGGGCGTCATCGATCACGGCGCCCATTTCTGTACCTACCTCCTCGGCACCGACATGGAGATGAACACGCCCGAGGGCTTCGCCCTGATGAACTGGGAGACGGGCTACGGCGACTGGATCGCCGAACCCGTCTGGGACACGCTCCGGGTGCTGCCCTGGCTCGACAAGACGGCGCTGGTGCTGTCCGACACGTTCACCGACGAGGACCACCAGGAGATCGCGGTCTCGCCGCGGACGATCCTCAAGCGCCAGATCGCCAGGGCCGCGGACCACGGCCTGACGATCAAGGCGGGCTCGGAGTTCGAGTACTACGTCCTCAAGGAGTCGTGGGAGGAATCGGCCAGGCTCGGCTGGGGGATCCCCCAGCGGTTCGGCTACTACAACGAGGACTACCACCTCCTCCAGGCGACGAAGGCCGAGCCTCTCCATCGGCTGCTCCGCAACCAGATGACGGAGGCGCGGGTCCCGATCGAGTTCAGCAAGGGCGAGGCGGCGCCGGGCCAGCACGAGGTCAACATCCGTTACGACCACGTCCTCGAATCGGCCGACCGGAGCGTGATCTTCAAGCACGGGGCCAAGGAGATCGCCTGGCTCAACGGCTGGGGCATCACCTTCATGTCGAAGCCCGACCACACCTGGACGGGCTCATCGGGCCATCTCCACATGAGCATCTGGAACGAGGATGGATCGAAGTCGCTGACGTTCGATCCGGCCGCGGGGCGGCCGTATGGCATGTCGGATACGTTCGCCCGTTTCGTCGCCGGGATGATGGCCCTGAGCCGGGAGTTGTCGGTCTTCATCGCCCCGAACATCAACTCCTACAAGCGCTACGCGTCGCTGTCCTGGGCGCCGGTCAACATCGTGTGGGGCCGCGACAACCGGACGACGGGCTTCCGGCTGGTCGGCCACGGGCCGGCGCTCCATGTCGAGGACCGCTTCCCGGGCGGCGACATGAACGCCTACCTGACGTACGCCGCGATGATCGGGGCGGGGCTGCACGGGATCGACCAGGGCCTGGAGCTCGTCGACGAGTTCAAGGGCAATGGCTA
>DATAIW010000204.1:0-14059 GCA_036262455.1 Candidatus Limnocylindrales bacterium
AGCCAGCACCGGCCATCGCTACTCCCCCACCCCGGCCGGGACCGGTTCGTCGCTGCGCTCGCCGCGGAGGGCGTGGGCGCTCTCGTCGACGAGCCGCGCCCGGCGCCGCGCGACGACGGCCGGTGCTGGCTCGCCGGCCCGCTCCGCGGCGAGCTGGCCGCAGGCTGCCCCGATCTCCGCCCCACGGTTACGCCGGATCGTGGCCGTCACGCCGGCCGCTGCGAGGATCGCGGCAAACCGCTCGATGATCGCGTCCGGGGAGGCCGACCAGGGCGTGTGGGCGACCGGGTTCATCGGGATCAGGTTGACGTGGGCGTGGTCGCCGCGAAGCAGCTCGGCCATGGCGTGGGCGTCGGTCTCGGTGTCGTTGATCCCGTCGATCATCGTCGCCTCGTACGTCACCCGGCGCCCGGTCGCGGCGGCATGCTCGCGGGCGGCCGCGACGACCTCGGCCACCGTCCAGCGGCGGTTGAGCGGGACGAGCACGTCGCGCAGCGGATCGCGGGCGGCGTGGAGCGACACGGCCAGCGTGAACTGCGGGCCGAGCGCGGTCAGCCGCCGGATCCCGGGCACGACGCCGGACGTGGACACCGTGATGTGGCGCGCGCCGAGCCCGAACCGCCGTGGGTCGTTGAGGGCGTCGACCGCGGCGAGGACCCGGTCGAGATTGAGGAGCGGCTCGCCCATGCCCATGAACACGACGTTCGTCAGGCGCTTGCCGTCGACCGCGAGACGTCGGGCCGCGTGGCGGACCTGGTCGACGATCTCGGCGGTGTCGAGGTCCCGCCCGAAGCCGAGCTCACCGGTGGCACAGAACGGGCAGCCGACGGCGCAGCCGCCCTGGCTCGAGATACACAGCGTATGCCGCTCGCGCTGGCCGGCCCGGGCGGGATAGTGCATGAGCACCGACTCGATGAGCGTCCCGTCGGACAGGCGGTGCAGGCCCTTCTCGGTCAGGCCGCCGTCGGACAGGCGGAGCTCCGTGTCGCCGACGGTGTCGAAGCGGAAGGCCGCCTCGACGGCCTCGCGCAGCGCGACTGGCAGCGTCCGGATGTCCTCGACCGAGGTCGCCGTCCGGCCCCACACGGCGTCGCCGACCTGGCGGGCCCGGTACGCCGGCTCGCCACGATCCGCGAACCAGGCGGCGAGCTCGCCGCTCGCAAGGCCGGACAACCCGGGACGGGGGTCGCGAAGAGGAGCGGACGGGTCGGGAGCAATCCGGAGTTCGGGCACGGAGCGAGTCTACGCGGGCTCGATCGATGGATCGCCCGAACGCGAACCGTTCGGGACCGCACGTCCATCGTCGGCGACGCCCGGCGCCCGGCGAACGGTCCTACCGAGAACCGAGGGTCGCCCGCGCACGAACGCCTCGCCGCTCATCGGGCGGCCGCCGGCGGGCTGCACCTCGTCGAGGAGGAGGCGACCAGCCCGGGTCGCAAGGGCCAGGCCTCGCTCATCCGGAACGAGCCGGCCGGGCTCGTCGTCCGCGTCCGACGCGGTGACGGCCGCATCGAGCACGACCAGGCGATCCCCGTCGATCTCGACGAAGCTCCCGGGCCACGGCAGGTGGGCGCGCACCCGGCGCTCGAGGAGCACCGCCGGCAGGTCCGGGTCGATCCTCCCGTCGCGGCGCCGCAGCGGCCGGGTCAGGCTGGCGCCATCCACCGATTGCGGTTCCGGCTCGAGCTCGCCCGCGAGCCACGGGTCGAGGACTCGGGCGAGCAGGCCTGCCGCGACGATCGCGAGGCGCGCCTCCAGAGCAGGGGCGGTCTCGTCGCCGGCCAGCGACACGTGCTCGACCGCGACGAGGGGGCCGGTGTCGAGACCCGCGTCCATCCGCATGAGGCTCACCCCGGTCTCGAGGTCGCCGGCCAGGATCGCGGCGGGAATCGGGGTCGCACCACGATGCCGCGGCAGCAGCGACGGGTGAAGGTTCAGCGCGCCGTGCGGGAGGTCCAGGAGCGCGGCCGGGACGATCTGCCCGTAGTCGGCGAGGACGATCAGCGCCGGCTCAAGCCCGAGGATGTCGGCGAGGGCGGCGGGATCGCGCAGCCGGGCGGGCGTCAGGACCTCGAGACCGAGCTCGCGGGCGGCCGACTCGACGGGGGTCGCCGTCTCGACCTGGCGGCGCCCCACCGGTCGAGGCGGTGCCGTGACGACGGCCACGATGTCGATCGCGGGGTGGGCGGCGAGACGGCCAAGGATCGGCTGTGCGAAGCGGCCGCTACCCAGGAAGACGGTCCGGACGCGGACGTGCTCCTCCGCAGCCGAACGAAGGTCGGTGTCCCCCTCGGCCGCACCGTCGGTCATCGACGGGTCGATCACGCGAGGGCCCTTGCAGCCTCCCGGGTGTGGGTCGGGTGTTCGTCGTCGCCGTCGTCGGTCTCGTCGTCGTCGGCACCGACCGGGATGAGCTCGTCCATCGAAGCGAGATAGTCGATGAAGAGCTTGCCCTCGAGATGATCGAGCTCGTGCTGGAGGGCCCGCCCGAGCAGGCCAGAACCGGCGACCTTGATCTTCTTGCCGTTCCGGTTCTGGGCGACGACCCAGACCTTCTCGCTGCGGGTGACATAGGCGTAATAGCCCGGCAGCGACAGGCAGCCCTCGAGGTCGCGGTCGTCGCCGGCGGCACGGACGATCCGCGGGTTGACCAGCTCGTACAGCGTGTCGCGGACCTCGATCACGCAGGCCTGGAGGGCCTCGCCGACCTGCGGCGCAGCCAGCCCGACGCCCGGCGCGTGGCGCATGGTGTCGGTCATGTCGCCGAGCAGCTCGTGAAGGAACCTGCCGAAGCTGTCGACGGGCAGGCCCTTCAACCGCAGCCGCGGGTCCCCGAGGAGGACGATCGGTCGGACGCTCATGGCCGGCAGTATAGCGGGGCTCGGGCGGCCCTCCGGCCCGCCCGATAGGCCGGCCGGTGGCCTGTCGATCCGGGGCCCGGAACCGGCCCGCGCCGAGGCGACAGGCCGTCCCGGGGCCGATTCCCGGTCAGACGCGCTCGCCCTCGGCCGGCTGATCGCGGGCCGTTTCCTCGGTCGCGTCGTCCGCACCGTCGATCGCGGCGCTGGCGCTGCTCGCAGCCTCGGCATCAGCCGACCCGCCCGCCGCATCGGCGGCCTTGCTGCGGAGATCCGCGGCCCACGTGCGCGAGCGCTCGGCCAGCTTCTCGGTGGCGTGCCCGGTCGCGTCCGCCGCCTTGTGGGCCAGGGGGCCCGCCCGATCCGCGGCCACCGCCGCGAGCTCTGCCGCCTTCGCCCCGATCTGGCGGACGACCGGCGCCGCCTGGGTCGCGACCGTGTCGATCATCGACTGGAGCTGGCCCAGCATCCGTTCCGCGGCCGCGCGGGCGTCGCCACCGGGCGCGGCGGCTTCGTCCTCCTGGGCGGTCCAACCGAAGGTCTCGTCGGCGCTGCCGCCGGCCGGTGATGCATCCGTCGCAGGGTCGGGGCCGTTCGATCCGGTCGGCCCGTTCTGTGTCTCGTCCATGTCGTCCTCCGTTCGTCGAGTGCGGGTCCTATTGTCGCCCGGATCGGGCGGCCACGCTCAGCGACGATCTGCGCGAGAAAGTGACGGCGGCTGTCTGGATGCCGCGCATCAGTCGCAGGCGGCGGCTGTTGTGCCCGGTTCCCGTTTCGGGATCGCGCGAGCCGCGCGTCAGGGGCGGATGCGGCTCAGAGCAGGGTTTCGGGGTCGACGTCGACCGACCACGGCGGCTCGAGCCCGCCGTCGAGGAGGCTCGCCGGATCCGATCCGCGGAGGACGAGATTCCACCTCCAGCGGTCGGCCCGTCTGGCGATGTACGCCGGGGCCGGGCCGAGGACCGCGCTGTCCGCGCCCCGCTGGCGGGCCCGCTCACGGAGACGTTCGGCCATCGCCGCCGCCTCCCGCTCGGCCGCGTCGCGATCAACGATCCCGACGGTCAGCTTGACGAGGCGGCCGAACGGCGGTGAGCCGAAGCGGCGGCGAAGGGCAAGCTCGCTGTCGTAGAAGGCCGCGCCGTCATCGTCGGCGACCGCCCGGATCGCGGCATGCTCGGGCTGGTACGACTGGATGATCGCGAGCCCGGGGCGGTCGCCACGTCCCGCTCGCCCGGCCGCCTGGGCGAGGAGCTGGTACGTCCGCTCCGCCGCCCGCTCGTCGGGCAGGTTCAGCGCCACATCGGCCGAGACGACGCCGACGAGCGTGACGGCCGGGATATCGAGACCCTTCGTGACCAGGGTCGTCCCGACGAGGACGTCGAGGAGGCCCGTCGCGAAGGCGTCGATGACCCGTTCCGCGGCGCCACGCCGTTCGACGACGTCGCGATCGAGGCGCCCGACCCGCAGCTCCGGGAACCGCCGCCGGACCTCCTCCTCGACCCGCTGGGTGCCGCCGCCGAGATAACGGATCCGCGGCGATCGGCAATTCGGGCAGCGGGTCGCGATCGGCGTGGCCCGGCCACAGTGGTGGCAGCGGAGCGTCGTTCCGGCCTGGTGGTAGACGAGGGGCCGCTCGCAGTCGGGACAGGCCTGGACGTGCCCGCAATCACGGCACAGGACGACCGACGCGGTCCCCCGTCGGTTGAGCGTCAGGATCGCCTGGTCGCCGGCGCTCCGGTCGAGCGCCTCGATCGCCTCGACGAGCCGTCCCGAGAGCAGGCCGCGATTTCCGGCCCGGAGCTCCTCACGGAGGTCCACGACCTCGACGACGGGCCGGCTGCCGGTCGGACGCGACGGCAGGACGACCCGCCGATACCGGCCCTCGCGCACCCGGCCGATGCTCTCGACGGCGGGCGTGGCACTACCGAGGACGATCGCGGCGCCGGCCAGCTCGGCCAGCCGGAGGGCGACGTCGCGCGCCTGGATCCGCGGCGTCCGGTCGCTCTTGTAGGCGGCATCGTGCTCCTCGTCAACGACGATCAGCCCGAGATCGGCGAGCGGGGCAAGGATCGCGAGGCGGGTGCCGACGACGATGTCGACGTCGCCCGCCCGGATCCGCCGCCACTCGTCGGCCCGCTCTCCGTCCCCGAGACCGGAGTGGACGAGGGCCACCCGGACCGCCAGGTCGGATCGGAGCCGGTCGACGAGCGGCATCGCAAGGGCGATCTCCGGGACGAGGATGAGGGCCGGCCGGCCGCGCTCGAGCGACGCGACGATCGCCTCGACGTAGATCGCGGTCTTCCCGCCACCGGTCACTCCGTCGAGCAGGAGCGGTGTCGGGTCGCCGGCCGCGATCGCCGCACGGGTGAGCGCGACGGCCTCGGCCTGGGGCGGGGTCAGGTCGGCGTCGGCGGGTCGGCCTCCGCGAAGCCCGACCGGGCGCTGGGCAAGGGGCCGGCGCGGGCGCTCGCGGACATCGACCTCGACGAGGCCGCGGCGGGCGAGGCTTGCCAGGGCGCCGGTCCCGTGATGGTCACCGAGCGGCGCCCCGGGCAGGCCGTCCGCCGGGCCCTCGGCCAGCTCCGCCATCGCCGCCGCCTGGCGTGGTCCGAGTGGCCGGCCAGCCGGCCGCACGTCGCCCGCCAACGCCCGTGCTGTCTCGCGCCCGGCCGCCGTCAGCCGGATCCAGCGCTCGTAGCGCGGGCCGGCCCCAGCGGCGAGCAGCGTCCAGTCGAGGGTGACGAGGCCGCCGTCAGCCATGGCCCGCAACCGCCGGACGAGGGCCGGCCGTCCCTCCGCGGCGACGAGGTTGCGGATCGGTCGTGGCCCGTGCTCGAGCTGGTCGAGCAGGTCGAGATCGGGTGCCGGAAGTCCGGGCGGCGGCAACGCGGCCGTCCGCTCGGCGAGCAGCTCGAGCCGCTCCAGCAAGCCCGGGGGCAGCATCGCCCGCAGGACCAGGGCCGGTGGCGCCAGGTAGTGATCGGCGATCCAGCCGGCGAGCGCGAGGGCGAGCGGCGGGAGGAGCGGTCCGTCCGCCCGGACCCGTCCCGCGATCGGCTTGGCGACGATCCCGTCGGGCGGTGGCGCGTCGCCGAGGATGACGCCGAGCGCCTGACGCCGCCCGAACTCGACGAGGACGGCTTCGCCGGGCTCGAGATTCGCAAGCGAAGGCGGTACGGCGTACGTGTAGCGCCTGGCGCCACCGCCCCCGGCGGCGTCGATCGCGACCTCGACGTGGCGGAGGGGCGCGCCGGGCTCGCCGGGCTCGCCGGGCTCGCCGTTGCGAGGATCGGTCCCCAGGTCGAAGGCGGTCTGGTCTGTCATGACGCGGTGGGGCTCCGCTCGCGGTCCGGACGGACGGCGGTCCCGGCGCTCGCTAGACCCGGACGCGGCGGGTCGGGTGGCGCCGATGCTCCTTGGCGATGATCTTGTTGATCTTCGCCGCCGTCTGTTCGACCTGTCCGGTCTCGTTGGTGACGATCTTGTCGTAGTCCCGTTGTCGGGAGATCTCGAGGGCGGCGTTCCGCTGGCGCAGCTCGAGCTCATCGGCGGTTTCGGTCGCCCTCGCCCGGAGCCGTGCGAACAGTTCGCTCATCGATGGTGGAATGACGAAGATCAGGAGCGCCTGGCTGACCTGCTCCTTGACGACCTGGGCACCCTGGACGTCGATCTTGAGCATCACGTCCTTGCCGGTCGCGAGCGCCGCCCGGACCTGATCGCGGGGCGAGCCATACCAGTTGCCGTGGACCTCGTTCGCCTCGAGGAAGCCGCGGTCGTCGCGGAGCCGGAGGAACGCGTCACGGCTGACGAAGTGGTAATCGACGCCGTCGACCTCGCCGTCCCGCGGTGCGCGGGTCGTGACCGTCACGACATAGTGACGGCGATCTTCGAGCCCTCGCTCGCGCTCGTGCCGACGGAGGGCGTCGATGATCGTGTCCTTGCCGACCCCGGACGGTCCCGAGATGATGATCAGCATCGCCCCCGGAGCGCCGTCGACGGTGTAGTCGGGCCGCCCCGGGTCGTCCGAGACGTGGCGGTCGGCGTCGAGGGCCGCCGACGCGGCGAGGGCGTCGTCGGCCGGCAGGGCCAGCGGCTCGTCGGTCACTGGACTACCCTCGCGGTCATCGGCGCCCCTCCGGTCCCGAGAGGGCCGCGGTCCCGTCGTCGCGCAGCGCCTCGAGCACGTCCTCCAGCTCGTCCGGCAGCGGCGCCTCCGCCCGGATCAGCTCGCCGCTGCTCGGCGAGGTCAGCTGCAGCCGCCAGGCGTGCAGGAACAGCCGTCCGAGCGGCTCGGCATCGCCGGTGACCCGCGGGCCCTTCCGCGAGGTGCCCGTGCCGTACACGGGATCGCCCGCGATCGGGTGGCCGATCGCCTCGAGGTGGACCCGGATCTGGTGGGTCCGCCCGGTGACGAGGTCCAACTCGAGCAGCGTCCAGCCGCGGAATCGCTCGCGGACGCGGTAGCCGGTCGTCGACGCCCGACCGTCGGGGACGACGGCCATCTTCGTCCGGTGCTTCGTGTCGCGCCCGATCGGCGCCTCGATCCGGCCGACCTCCGCCGACACCTCGCCCATCACGAGGGCGAGGTACGTCTTCTTGACCCGCCGCGCCTTCAGCTGGGCCATGAGCGAGTGCTGGGCGGCGTCCGTCCGGGCGACCATCAGCAGGCCGCTCGTGTCGCGGTCGAGGCGATGGACGATGCCCGGTCGCTGGACGCCGGCGATCCCGCCGAACCCACCGCCGCCCTCCAGGCCGAGGAGGGCGTTGACGAGGGTCCCGCCGCTGTGACCCGGCGACGGATGGACGACGAGCCCGGCGGCCTTGTCGATGATCAGGAGGTCGGCGTCCTCGTACACGATCCGGACCGGGATGTCCGGCTCGGGAAGGAGGTCGAGCGGCGCGGGCTCCGGGACGATCAACTGGAGCGCGGTCCCGGGCCCGATCACCGCGTTGGCCTTGAGCGGGACCCCGTCGGCGGTCAGGTTGCCCGCGCTGATCAGCTTCTGGACGTGGCTCCGTGACAGGCCGGTGACGTCCGCGACATAGCGATCGACGCGTTGGGCGAGTGCATCGGCCGGAACCTGCAGGGCGTGGGTACCGGGCGGGGTCATCGGGCCGGCTCGTCGGGCGAGCGGTCGGCGGGCTCGAGACCGTCACCCCAGTCCTCATCGGTGCTGGTGGGCGCCGCGGGCGGGGGTGATTCGCTGGTCCGCGCCCCGCCGTCGACGAGGGACGGCCGGACGGCAGCGATGAACAGGAGGAGGATCGCGAGGCTGATCGCGCTGTCGGCCACGTTGAACGTGTAGAACCGGGTCGGGCCGATCCCGACGTCGACGAAGTCGACCACGAAGCCGAGGCGCAGGCGGTCGAGCATGTTGCCGATCGCCCCGCCGAGCAGGAACCCGAGCGTCACCGTCAGGTAGAGGCTGGCCGCCGACCGGGCGTGATAGGCGACGATCAGCCCGACGACGACGAGCGAGACGACGCCGAACATCGCGGCATTGTCCTTGAACATCCCGAACAGGGCGCCCGTGTTCTGGCCGAACACGATCCGGACGAGGTCGCCCACGACGTCGACCGATTGGCCAGGGGCGAGGGAGCGGGTCACGAGGGCCTTCGCCAGCTGGTCGACGACGACGATCGCCACGGCGAGGCCGACGAACAGGGGCCAGCGCCGGCGGGCGCTCCGCGGCGCCGCCGACGCTCCGGGTGCCGGCTCGACGAACCGATCGCCGACCGCGGTCGTCGGGCTGTCGTCGGTCACGACGCTCCCCCGTCGATCCGGCGGACGGCGATCCCGACGGGGGCCCCGGCGATCTCGATCGAACCGGCGGTGATCTCCGGGCCGGTCGGCGGCGCGCCGCGCTGGACCACGTCGGAAAGCGTCTCCTCGGCGACGGCGTCGAGGTGGGCCGCGACCGACTCGGCGAGTCCGTCGACCCACAGCTCGATCCGGTCGTCGAGGGCCAGGCCCGCCTCCTTGCGGAGATCCTGGATCGCCCGCTGGAGCTCGCGCGCATCGCCCTCGGCGCGGAGGTCGTCGGTCAGCTCCGTGTCGATGACGACGACCAGGCCCTCGTCGTGGGCGACGGCGGTGCCGGGTCGCGGCGACGCCAGGATCTCGACCTCGTCAGGCGCGAGGGTGACGCCGCCGAGCGTGACCGAGCCGTCGGGGTGGTACTCGACCGCGTTCTCGCGGGCGGCCGCCATGATCGCGGGGATCGCCGATCCGTGCTTCTTGCCGATCTTCGGCAGCAGCGGCTTCACCCGCCGCTCGACCAGCGCCGACTCGTCGCCGATGAGCTCGATCGTCTTGACGTTGACCTCGTCCGCGAGGAGCGCCAGGAGAGCCTCGCGTTCGACCATGGCACTCCCTGGCAGGGCAAGCCAGAGGTGAGCGATCGGCTGGCGCGTTCTGAGGCCGGCCTGCGCGCGCAGGGTCCGAACGAGCTCGACCGCTCGGATCACGACGGCCATCGAGACCTCGAGCGCTTCGTCCCGGAGAGCCTCCATGTTTCGCGGGAACTTCGTCAGGTGGACGCTGTCCGGCGAGCGTTCGTCGATCGATGGATCCACGAGGTTCTGGTAGATCGTCTCGGACATGAAGGGCAGGATGGGGGCCATGATCCGGGCGAGAATGACGAGCGTGCCATCGAGCGTACCGAAGGCCGAGGCGGCGTCGGGCCCGCCGTGCACGAAGCGCTTCCGCGATCGCCGGAGGTACCACGTCGAGAGTTCGTCGATCAGGCGGCTGATCGCTCGCGTGGCCCCCACCGCGTCGTAGTCCCCGAGTCGTATCTCGACCTCGGCGGCGGTACCCGCCGTCCGCGACATGATCCAACGATCGAGCGCCGGCCGATCCCGGGTCGGCGGCGTGGCGTCGCCCTGACCTGGCGTCCAGTTGGCGAGTCGCGCATACGTGACGAGGAACGCGTAGACGTTCCACAGGACGAGGAGCTCGCGTCGCGCCTCGTCCGCCGCATGCCAGCCGAAGAGGATGTTCTCCTCGGGCCGGGCCTTTGCGAACATCCAGCGCATGACGTCGACGCCCATCCGATCGGCCGCTTCGTCGAACTCGATCGCGTTGCCCCAGCTCTTGTGCATCGGCCGGCCGTCCTCGCCGAAGACGAGGGCGTAGCCGAAGATCGACTTGAACGGCGGTTCGCGGCGGAGGACCGTGGACATCGCGAGCATCGAGTAGAACCAGTTGCGGAACTGGCCGGGAAAGCTCTCGGTGATGAAGTCGGCCGGGAACCACTGCTCCCAGAACGCCGGGTCCTCGCGGAAATGGAGGGTCGAGAACGGCACGATCCCCGCGTCCAGCCACGGGTTGCCGACGTCCCGGATCCGCTCGACCGGCGCCCCGCACGATGGGCAGGCGATCGTCACCTCGTCGATGAACGGCCGGTGCGGGGTGTGCCCGTCGAACCGGTCCCAACCGTCGACCGCTCGTTCGTGGAGCTCCTCGCGGCCGCCGACGACGTCGAACGTCCCGCACGCCTTGCAGTCGTAGATCGGCAGCGCCAGGCCCCAGTAGCGCTTCTTGCTGATCATCCAGTCGTGCATGTTGATCAGCCAGTCGAGCTCGCGGTCGTAGCCGAAGCCCGGGATCCAGCGGATCTGGTCGACGGTCTCCATGATCTGGTAGCGGAGGCTGGCGTCGACCTCGGCCTTCGTCAGCTCGGCCCGCGGCCGGTCATACACCGGACCCATCGAGATGTACCACTCATCGACGAGGCGGAAGACGAGCGGCGTCTGGCAGCGCCAGCAGTGCGGATAGCGGTGGGTGATCGTCTCCAGCCGGTAGAAGCGGCCTTCGCGCTTGAGATGCTCGATGATCGGGTCGGTCACGTCCCGGACGTCGCGCCCGGTCAGCGACCCGAAGCCGTCGATCACGATCCCGCTGTCGTCGAGCGGCGCGATCATCGGCAGGCCGAGCTTCTTGCCGAGGGTGTGGTCCTCCGCGCCGCAGCCCGGCGCGATGTGGACGATCCCGGTCCCCTCCTCCTCGCCGACGTCGTCCCAGGCGACGATCCGGTGCTCGTACGGGGCATCGGGCGCGATCGCTGAGGCGCCGGCGGCGAACGCCTTGCGGACCGCCGCCAGGTCGTCGAACGGTCCGTCGTAACGCCAGCCGACGAGATCCGTTCCGGGACGCTCCTCGAGCACCTCGAACGGACCCGCGAGGGCCTGCTTCATGGTCCCCTTGCCGAGCCAGTGGATCGCCTCGCCCTGGCGGACCTTGACATACCGCAGCCCTTCCCCGACGGCGGCTGCGACATTCGAGGTCAGCGTCCAGGGGGTCGTGGTCCAGACCAGGAGATCCTCGCCTGGCCGGTCGACGAGCGGAAGGCGGACCGTCAGCCCGGGGTCGTCGCGGTCGGCGTAGCCCTCGTTCATCTCCATCTGCGAGATGCCCGTCCCGCAGCGAGCGCACCACGGCATCGTGTCGTGGCCCTTGTAGAGCCAGCCGCGACGGTGGACCTCCTTGAGGAAGCCCCAGATGAGGTCGTTGTTCTCGTTGCTGAACGTGAAGTAACTGCCGCCGACGTCCGGCATCCCGAGCCGCCCGACGAGCATCTCGACCGTGTCGCTGACCGGGCCGTCCGGACCCGCGATCGTGGCCGTCGCGCTGGGATCCGCGGCGAGCAGGTCACGCAGCCGGCGCAGCTCGTCCGCGTCGTTCCAGTCCATCCACATCCCGAGTCGGATGCTCTGCTCGGTCTGGCGGGCGGCGAAGGTCAGGACCCGCTGCTTGCAGAGCGAGACGAACTCGGCGATCCCGTAGTCCTCGATGTCGCGCTTGCTGGTGAAGCCGAGGTCCCGCTCGACGTTGACCTCGACCCACAGCCCCTGGCAGTCGAAGCCGTTCTGGTAGCGCTGGTCCTGGCCGAGCATCGCGTGGAAGCGCTGGTACAGATCCTTGTAGGCGCGGCCCCAAGCGTGATGGACGCCCATCGGGTTGTTGGCCGTGATCGGGCCGTCGAGGAAGCTCCAGTGCGGACCGCCGGCATTCTGGGCACGGAGGCGCTCGAACGTCCGACGCTCGCGCCACTCGGCAAGGATCTCGTGCTCCTGCGCGACGAGGTCGGGTTTCGCGCTGACGGGTCGGAACATCGGGCCTCGGCTGGGGTGATCCCGGGGACGGTCGGCGTCGGCGCGTTGGGAACGCGGGCGGCCTCGACGACGGCCGACGGGTCTCCGAGTATCCTACCCTGCGATGCAGCGCGCGCAGGAACCGCGGCCGAGGGCAAGATCGCCCTTCGTCGCCGCCGTCCTCTCCCTCCTCTTTCCGGGCCTCGGTCACGCGTACGCCGGGGCCTACCAGCGCGCCCTCGGGTTCGCGGCGCCGCCGATCCTGATCGGGGCGCTCCTCGCCGGCGTCTTCCTGCGGATGGACGCCCCGAAGCTGCTCGAGTTCTTCCTGACCAACGGGGTCATCCAGGGCATCTTCATCGTCAACCTCGTCGTCCTGATCTACCGACTCGTCGCGATCGTTGACGCCTACCGCGTCACGGCCTTTCTCAACGCTGTCGCGACGAGCGGCGGCGGGCGCCTCGGGCGGCCGCGGCTCGTCTTCAACCCGCTCTCGGTCGCGGGCCTCCTCGCCGCGATCCTGATCATGTCGGGCGGCCATGTCGTTGTCGCCCGCTACGACCTTCTCGCCAACGACGTCCTCGACGATCCGTGCGTCTTCATCTCGAACGACACCGACACCCCGCCCAGCTGCGATGCCTCGCCGTCAGCCTCGACGTCCGGCTCGGCCGGGCCGACCGACGTGCCCCTCGATTCGCCGACGCCATCGCTGTCGGCACCGCCGGTCCAGGGGTCGGCCCTGCCGGCGGTCACGATTCCGCCGTGGAACGGCACCGACCGGCTCAACATCCTGCTGATCGGCTCGGACCAGCGGCCGAACGAAGGCACCTACAACACCGACACCCTGATCGTCGTGTCGATCGACCCGGTTACCAAGCAGGTGGCGATGTTCAGCCTGCCGCGTGACTCGACCGACATCCCGTTGCCGCCCGGGCGGCTGGCGACTGCGTATGGTGGGGTCTATCCCAACAAGATCAATTCGCTGTTCACCGCCGTCCGCGGTCGGCCCGACCTGGTCGCCGGGACGAACGCGACGCGGGGTTACAACGCGCTCAAGGCCGTCCTCGGCAACCTCTATCAGCTCGACATCAAGTACTTTGTCGAGGTCAACTTCGACGGCTTCAAGAAGGTCGTCGACGCGATGGGCGGGGTGACGATCAACGTCCAGGTGCCCGTCATCGACGACAGCTACCCGGCCGATTCCGGTCGCCACGCCCGGATCTACATCCCGTCCGGCATCCAGCACATGACCGGCGCCCAGGCCCTGATCTACGCCCGATCGCGCCACGGCTCCGACGACTTCGACCGCGGCTACCGCCAGCAGCGCGTCCTCACCTCGCTCCGCGAGCAGGCCAACATCCCGAACCTCATCCCGCGGATTCCCGAGCTGTACAAGGCCTTCCGGCAGACGGTCCGGACGGACATCCCGCGGGCGGAGCTGGCCAAGCTGGCGGGACTCGCCGGCAGCGTCGGCACCAAGGACATCCGCTCCTATGTGTTCTCGTTCCCGCGCTACGGGACGCAGACCCCGCCGAGCGCGCCGGTCTACAAGTACCTGCCGAACGTCAACAGGATCCGGGCCGCGGTCGCCAACGCGTTCAAGGTCGATCCGGCGCTCGAGGACACCCGGGCCGCCCTCGGTGAGGAGCACGGCACGATCTGGGTCCTCAACGGCGGCAGCCCGGTCGGGATGGCCAGCTCGCTCGCGGCATATCTCGAGTTCTACGAGTTGACGGCATCCGCGCCCTCCGGGAAGCCGGACGCGACCGGCCTGACGACCACGAAGATCGTCGTCTACAACGGTGCCGAGGCACGCCTCCCGGAGACGATCGCGTTCCTCGAGCAGAAGTTCAAGGTCAAGGTCCAGCTGAAACAGGACCCGGCCGTGTCGGTCGACGTGATCATCACGACCGGGTCGTCGACCCCGAACCTCGCCCCGCCCGCGACGAACTGAGGTCTCCCGCCAGGGTCGATGGCCGTCGCGCCTTTGCGGCCGGTCGCGGCGTTCTCCCTGACTCAGTGGCTGAGTCAGATCAGCGGTGAGCGCGCTCGGCATCGTCGGAGTTGCGACCGAGCCACGCACGCTGAAGCCCGCGCTGACTCGC
>DATAIW010000205.1:0-2828 GCA_036262455.1 Candidatus Limnocylindrales bacterium
GCCCGCCGGGCTCGACGAGGTCGAGCGCGAGCGCAGGCAGGTCGGGCGCGTTCGACGCGTCGATGACCGCGTCGAATGGGAGCCGGGGCAGCGTCTCGAGACGCCAGACGCGGTCGAGCCCAAGCTCGCGGGCGAAGTCGAGCGACCGCGCGGATCGGCCCATGAGGTGGACCTCGCCGCCGTCCGCGACAGCGAGCTGCGCGGCCAGGAGCCCGATCGTGCCGCCCCCGAGGATGAGCAGGCGGCCGCCCCGCCCGACGGCGGCCGCCAGGACCGCCCGGAGCGCGTTCGCGCCGGGCTCGACGAGGGCACCGGCGACCGGGTCGACCGCGTCGGGCAGTCCGTGGAGCGATGTCGCCGGGACCGCCATCCGCTCCGCGAGGGCGCCGGCCCAGCCCCGGCGGATCCCGACCTCGAAGCGGTCCTCGCAGAGGTGCGCCCGCCCGGCGAGGCAGCGCCGGCACCCGCCGCAACCGAGCATCGTGTCGCCCGTCGTCCGGCGGCCGATCCAGCCGGGGTCGACGCCCTCGCCGACCGCCGACACCGTTCCGGACCACTCGTGGCCGAGGCGCAGCGGGTAGCGGGCGTGACCCTGGTGGAGATAGGCCATGTCACCGGTGAAGAACTCGGCGTCCGTGCCGCACAGACCCACACGCTCGACGTCGATGACGACCTGGCCCGGCGTGGCGGCGGGCGGCTCGACCTCCTCGACCGCGGCACGGCCCGGCCCCGCGACGACGAAGGCCCTCACCGCGAGCCCGCCGCGGGTTCCGGTGTAGAACCGGCTCTTCGGATCCATCTCATTCGGCGAATATAGGTCAGTGCCGACTCGCCGCAGCTCGCAGTGGTACGCGGGAACCGACCGCAACGCCTTCATCCATCGGGCGTGGATGCGCCGCGGACTGCCGGCCGACGCCTTCGACGGCCGGCCGCACATCGCGATCGCGAACACCGCGTCCGACCTGACGCCGTGCAATGCCCATCTCGACGAGGTCGCTGCGAGCGTCAAGGAGGGGATCTGGGAGGCCGGCGGCATCCCCCTGAACCTGCCCGTCGTGTCGCTCGGCGAGACGCAGGTCCGGCCGACGGCAATGCTCTGGCGGAACATGGCCGCGATGGCGATCGAGGAGATGCTCCGGGCCAACCCGATCGACGGGGTCGTCCTCCTCGGGGGCTGCGACAAGACGATCCCGGCCCTCCTCATGGCGGCCGCCTCGGTCGACCTGCCGGCCGTCCTCATTCCCGGCGGTCCGATGCTGAGCGGCACGTTCCGGGGAGTCGCGCTCGGCTGCGGGACGGACGTCTGGAAGCTCAGCGAGGAGGTCCGCGCCGGCGGGCTGTCGGAGCAGGAGTTCCTGCAGTCCGAGTCCTCGATGATCCGCAGCCGCGGCCACTGCAACACGATGGGCACGGCCTCGACGATGGCGGTGGTCGCGGAGGCCCTCGGGATGACGATCCCGGGCCTGGCCGGCACGCCCGCCCCCGACAGCCGGCTGCTCGAAGCGTCGCACGCCACGGGGCGCCTGGCCGTCGAGCTGGTCGAGCAGGATCGCCGGCCGAGCGCGATCGTCAGTCGCGGCTCGTTCCGCAACGCGATCGTCGCGCTGGCCGCAGTCGGCGGGTCGACGAATGCGGTCATCCACCTGCTCGCGATCGCCGGCCGGCTCGGGGTCGAGCTGACCCTCGACGACTTCGACCGGATCGGGGCCGGCGTGCCGCTCCTCGTCGATCTGCAGCCGGCCGGCCGATTCCTGATGGACGATCTCCATCGGGCCGGCGGCCTCCTGGCCGTCCTGCGGGAGGTCCGGGAGCTGCTCGATCCGGACGCCATGACCGTGACCGGGCGACCGCTCGCAGAGCACCTGGCCGATGCCCGGATCTGGGACGAGGAGGTCATCCGGCCCCGGGCGAGCCCGCTCCTGGCCGATGCCGGGATCGCGGTCCTGCGCGGCAACCTGGCGCCCGATGGTGCGGTCATCAAGCCGGCCGCCGCCTCACCGGAGCTGCTCCGGCATCGCGGACGAGTCCTCGTGTTCGACTCGATCGAGGACTTCAACGCCCGGATCGACGACCCGCGCCTCGACGTGGATGCGAATACCGTGCTCGTGCTGCGCGGCTGCGGTCCGCGGGGCTACCCGGGGATGCCGGAGGTCTCCAACATGCCGCTGCCGGCGAAGCTCCTGACCCAGGGCGTCCGCGACATGGTCCGGATCTGTGACGGCCGGATGAGCGGGACCGCGTACGGCACGGTCGTGCTGCACGTGGCGCCCGAGGCGGCCGCGGGCGGGCCGCTCGGCCTCGTCGAGACCGGCGATGTCATCGTCCTGGACGTGCCGGCCCGTCGAGTGGACGTGGACGTCCCGCAGACGGAGCTCGACGGACGCCGGCGGTCGCCGGAGATGGTCGCACGCTTCGCCGCCCCGACCCGTGGCTGGGAGCGCCTGTATGTCGACCACGTCCTCCAGGCGGACACGGGTGCGGACCTCGATTTCCTGCTCGGCTCGAGCGGCGACCGCGTCGCGCGCGATTCGCACTGATCGCTGGGGCCAGGTCGCCCGTCACCATGAATTGCAGGACTGATGGACGGGCGGAAATCGTTCCCGTCGTCGAGAGCTACCCGGCGCCGCCGCTCGCCGAAACGAGCCGCGACCACCGCGTGCGCGTCCTCCACCAGCGGGTGTTCGTTGAGCGCTACGCCGACGTGAGCTATGCCCGGTTCGCTATGCGCGGGCCGGTCACGGTCGAGATCGAGGTCGAGAGCCCGATCGCGAGCCACACGATCTTCCCCGCCGAGCGCGTTGCCGCGCCCAGTGTCGACGGCAATGTCC
>DATAIW010000206.1:0-7119 GCA_036262455.1 Candidatus Limnocylindrales bacterium
CGGTCGTAGACCCGGCCGACGTCAGTCGCCGGTCGCCCTCGACGCCTGCGTTCATCGTGGCGATCGAGATCGTGGCCGACCCGGACCGTCTGGCCGAGCTGGAGGTTGTCGTCCTCGGGGCCTGACGCCTGTCGTCAGGGCGGGCGCGGGACCGGCTGAGGCGGACGAGCCCGGAATCGAACGACCGGCGCGGATCGCGCCGGTCGGATGGTCGTCGAAGTGTCGCCGGCGTCGGCCGCGGCCGGAGGGTCAGCGGGGCTTGAGCCGGTTTGCGGCCAGATGGGTGGTCCACTCGGAGGTCCGGCCGTCCGGCGAAGAGCTCTTGCCGTGCCAGCCGCACACGCAGGTGATCGTCTGGGCCTGGTGCTTGTACTCGGCGATCACGTGCTTCAACGGCTCGTTGACGGGCTGGGCGGCGGGACGCGGAGGACGCATGGTTCCGTTGGACACGAAGGTGTGACCTCCCAGGCTGGATGCGGGCGAGGCAGGTCGGTCCGCGAGGGCCATCGACCTGACGAGGAAGCACGCGGCGGTTGCGCGAACAAGAATTCTACTCTGAACCAGGCCTCCGCGCCGGGCTCGGGGACGATCGGCGCCGTCGCCGGTCGGCGTCAGCCGGCCGGGTGCGCCGTCGCGTTCCAGATCTCGACGACGCGCCGGTCCGCCTCCCAGCCGAGCTCCGAGACCGTCGCCGTCCACAGCTCGAGCCGACTCGCGGTGACGGGCGGAGCCTCGATCCAGCGGGCGGCCAGGACCCGCAGGAAGTGGCCATGCGAGAAGACGAGGACGTCGCCGCCGAGCGGCAGCAGACGAGCGATCACTCGATCGACCCGCCGGCCGAGCGCAGCGAGGCTCTCGCCGCCGGGGATCGGCCGGCTCCAGATCGTCCAGCCGGGATCGTCACGGGCAATGTCGACGCGCCGCCTGCCTTCGTAGATGCCGTAGTCCCATTCCTGGAGCTCGGGATCGATCTCGACGCCGGTGTCGAAGCCGGCGAGACGCGCGGTCTCGCTCGCGCGCGACAGCGGGCTCGAGAAGACCCGGCTGAACGACCGACCCGCGAGGACGGCGCCCAGCCGGCGTGCCTGCTCGCGCCCCACGTCGGTCAGCGGGATGTCCGTCCGGCCCGTGTGCTGGCCCGCCCTCGACCATGCGGTCTCGCCGTGCCGGGCGAGCACGAGTCGGGTCGGCATTGGCTCCGGGCCCGGCGACTCGCCGCCCGCCCGAGCCGTCACGCGCCGGGCTCCGCCTCGCCGTCGGTCAGCGATGAGGGCGGCCGGTCAGCGGCCGGATCGGCATCGAAGAACACGCGCGCCGTCCAGCCGAACGGGCTCGCGAGCAGGACGCCCGGCAGCTGCGCGATCCGGGTGTTGTAGCGATAGACCTGGTCGTTGTAGAGCTCGCGCCGGTCCGCGATCATCGATTCGAGCCGTTCGATCTCGCTCTGCAGGGCGAGGACGTTGGTGGCGGACTTGATCTCCGGATAGCGCTCGACGGTCGCGAAGAGGGATCGGACCGCCCGAGTCGTTGCCGCCGAGGTCGCCGCCTGGTCCGGGATCGGGGCCGTCGGCGAGAACGCCGCGCGCGCCGCGGTCACCTCGGCCAGGACGTCGCGCTCGAACGTCATCACGCCGCGGACGGCGTCCACGAGCGCCGGCAGCTGGTCGAACCGCTGCTGGAGTGCCACCTCGATGTTCGCCCATGCCTTGTCGATCCGGCGTTGCAGGGCGACGACGTCGTTGTACGTCGCGACGACGACGAACAGGACGATCGCGACGACGACCCCGACCGCGAAGGCCGCCGCGAGGCCGGTCACTTCAGGCCCCCCTGGACCATGACCGCGAGCGCCATCGCCGACCCGATCGCAAGCGCCGCCCCCAGCAACCCGAGGACGAACTGCCCCTCCGCGCGGGCCGCGACCTGCGTCGGCGCGCCGAGCGAGATGAGCATCGGGACCTCCTCGGACGTGGCCAGGATGAGCGCGTCGGGAGCGATCTCGAAGGCTGCCGCGGCGCGGGCGGCGAGAGTCGGATCCGGCGGCGGCGGGCGGTCGGCGGCGGGGTCGAGCTCCGGTGTCCGGACCGGCTTGCCGATTCCGAACCCCTCGATCGCGGCGTTTCCCCACGCCTCCTCCGGGGTCGGCGCGAGGAGGCCGGCGGCGCGCGCCTCGGCCAGGTCGGCGGCGATCTCCGGGTCGGCGGAGTCGATCCCGCTGCCGTCGACGAGGTTCGCGCCCGACGGGTCGTCGAGATCGGCGAAGGGCAGCACCCGCCCGACGACCGTGACCGTGTCGCCAAGCTCGATCCGCGCCTCGCGATAGTGGGCCTGGCTGCCCGTCGCCGCGAGCGGCAGCCCGGCGCGGTCGAGGAGCGACCAGTTCAGCGGGGCCTTGACCGTCAGGAGTGCCGCGATCTGAGCCTCGCGATCCTCGGGGCCCGGCGCGTATGCCGGCCCGGTGCGCGGCTGGAGACCGACCGGACCGCCGCTCCATGACGAGGTGGATTCGTCGTAGCGATCGGGGACGTCGAAGCGCGCGCCATTCGGAAAGATCCGGACGGCGCCGCTCGCGTCGCGGACCCGGAAGCCGACCGCCCGATCCTCCTTGAACAGGTCGCGCTGGTTGTCGTCACGCGTTTCGGTGATCCGCGACCGGTAGTAGACGCAGGGGATGCTCTGGAGCGGCGAGATCAGGGTCAGCTCGATCGCCTCGGCTGTGCCGCTCACGAGGACCTCGCCGACCGCCAGGCTGGCGATCCGCGACACCGACGTGCCGCTGATCCGGCCGGCCGCGCGATACCCGCCGAAGCCACGGATGAGGACGACCAGGCCCGCGACGACGCCAACGGCGGCGAGTCCGGCGAAGACCGTCCCGGGCGGCAATGGGACGTGGATCATCGCGGGCGTCGACGGAGCGGACGCAGCCCGCGGACACGCGAATCCCAGAAACCGCGAACGCTCGCGCCCCCGGGCCGAGGCACCGGCAACCCCGTCAGCCCGCGCACTGCCGCGGCGGATCGAGGGCGAGGCTGCCGGCATTGACGTCGGCCCGGAGGTCCAGCCGGACGGCGGCGACCCCGTAGCCGGGCGTCTCCCACGCGCCGTTCGTCTCGACCATCCCGTGGTCGTCGAAGTCGTTCGAGGCAGCGGCGCTGTCGAGCTTGACCCGCAGACCGGCCCCCGCCGGGAGACAGATCGCGGCCGAGCCGGCGTTCACCGCGAGCGTGGCCGTCATGCTCCTGTTCGGCAGGCGGAGCGTGGCTGACCCGAAGTTGACATCGATCGTCGCGTCGCCGAACGCGGCGACCTCGCGGAGGTCGAGCTCGATCGAGCCTGCGTTGGCATCCATCCGGAACGCCCCGACACTGGCTCCGGCGAGGTTGACCCGGCTCTGACCGCCATTCATCGTGACCGTCAGGTCGATCGTCGACTCGCGCCCCAGGATCACATCCCAGCCGCTGGACCGGCCGAGGTCGAAGGGTCCTCCGTCGGGTGCCGTGATCCGCAGCGTGTCCGAGCCGCGATCGATCCGCGGTTGGCGGCCGTCTCGCGACTCACCCGAGACGTTCCAGCTCGTTCCGGCGACGGTGCCGATGGTCAGGTCACCGCAATCCTGGACGACGGTCACCCGGGCATTCGGCCCGAGGTCGCCGCTGCTGCCAGGGAATGTGCTGCCATGGCCGCGGTCGCCGCCGCAGAACCCGACGCCCGGGAACGTGCCAGTGGCAGCGATGCCACCGAGCATCGCGCCGAACGTCAGCGCGAGGACGAGGCCGCCGATCGCGGCCCCGGGTCGGCCGGCGAGGACGATCGAGAGCCCGACGCCGACGAGGATCAACGGCCACAGCGTCCATGCCTGGCTGGCGGCGTCCGCGCTGAGCAGGCCCTGGCGGACCGCGACCATGATCCCGCCGACCGTGATCAGGAACAGGCCGAAACCGACCAACCGCCGATCGATATGCATCCCGTCCAATCCTCCAGCCGGTTCGCGACGGCAACGGTACAGGACTGTGCTAGCCTCGGCCGGACCGGTCCGCCCGCGGGATCGCCGCGGATCGCGGCTGGCAGCCCGACCCGGAGGTGGTGATGCGACTCAGCGAATGGCGGGCCTCGGCCCCGGCCAGGGACGCCGCCGGACCCAAGGTCGCTGCCGTCGTCGACCCGGTCCTGCTGGCCCTCGGGGCCGGTCCGGATCCCCATTGCTGGGTCGCCTGGGGCGAGGAGCCCGCCAACCGGTTCACGGTCTTCGTCCCGACCGAACCGGGCCTCATCGTCTGCTTCGTCCGGGTCACCGTCGCGGGGGAGGGCCCGCGGGCCACGACGAAGCTCGTCCGCTGGAGCCGGGTGTCGATCGGCGAGCTCGGCGTGGAGACCCAGGCCGGCCACCGGATGCTGAGCTTCCAGCTCGAGTCCCAGGTACTCCGCGGGGTCGATGCCGAGGCCGATCGGGCTGCCGCATTCGCCCTGAGCGTGATCGCCGCCATCGACGGCCGGCCGCTGCCACCGATCGAAGAGACCCGCTCGGGGCGGAAGCCGGCGGGCCGGCCGAGCACCGCCGGCACGACGAAGGCAAAGGCCGGCACCCTGCCGACCACGGGCGCCGTCAAGCCCGGCGGTCCGGCGAAGGCCCGTTCGAAGGCGCCCTCCAACGCCAACCGCTGACCCGTCGGCCGGCCCGCCGGCGCCGATCCGGGCGGTCATCTTCGATCTCGACGGTGTCATCGTCGACTCGGAGATCTGGTGGGATGAGGCCCGCAGGGACTTCGCCCGGGCACACGGACGGGCCTGGACGATCGACGATCGGCACGCCGTCATGGGTGCGAACTCGGGCCAGTGGTCCGCAACGATGCGCGAGCGTCTCGCCCTCGACCTCGATGCAGCGACGATCGAGGCAGCCGTCGTCGACGCCATGGTCGAGCGCTACGCGCGCGAGGGCCCACCGACGATCGACGGGGCGGTCGAGGCCGTCCGGCGGATCGCCGATGGCCGGGCGACCGCGCTCGCGTCCTCATCGCACCGCCGGGTCATCGACGCGGCCCTCGCGGCGACGGACCTGGCCGGCGTGTTCCGTGCCGTCGTCTCCTCCGACGACGTTGCCCACGGCAAGCCGGCGCCGGACGTCTTCCTCGAGGCGGCCCGACGGCTCGGCGCCGATCCGGCCTCGACGCTGGTGGTCGAGGATTCGCTCAACGGGCTGCGGGCCGCGCGGGCGGCGGGCATGACGACGGTCCTCGTCCCGAACCACTCGGTGCCTCCGGCAGACGGTGCCGAGACGTTCGCCGACCTCGTCATCGCCCGACTGCGGGACCTCGATGTCGATGCGCTGGGCGCCGGCGGCGCGGAGGCGGGAGCGCCTGACCCGGCGCCGGTCGCCGCTGCCTACCCGCCACCGATCCTCACCTCCGGCGGCGCTCCGATCGCGACCCCGGCAGTGCCCTCGGGCGGCCCGGCGGCCAACCATCCGTCCGTGCCGTGGGGCCCGGACGGATGGTTGGCCGCCGGGCCCCACGGCACGGACGGGGTCCATCCGTTCCGACGGACCCTCCGAGCCTGGTTGTCGCGGATCGCGTCGTGGCTCATCGTCCGGGCCTATCTCCGCCTCCGGATCGAGGGCCGGGATCGGCTGCCAGGGACGCCGGCAATCTACTGTTTCAACCATCTCAGCTGGGCCGACCCGTTCCTCCTCATGGCCATCCTGCCGATGCGCCCGCGGCTGACGTTCTTCGGCCCGAAGGAGGAGGACATGTCGGTCGGTGGCCGGAACCGGCTGATGACCTGGACCGGGGCGACGATCCCGTATCGGCCAGGCAAGGACAACCTGATCGAGGCGACGCGGCGGGTTCACGCAGTCCTCGCGGCCGGCGGGGTCATCGCGATCGCGGGGGAGGGAAGGATCCAGCCGTTCGAGTCGCAGCTCCGGCCGCTGAACGAGGGCGCCGCGTACTTCGCGCTGCGTGAGCGCGTGCCACTCGTACCGATCGCGATCCACGGCACGTCCTGGCTGGCCTTCGGGCGGCGGGCCCGCGTCGTCGTCGGCGAGCCGCTCGCGCCGGCCGGCCGGCCGAACCGCGAGAACGTCGACGCATTGACGGCCCGTTGCTGGGCAGCCCTCCACGAGCTCGTCCGCGACGAGCCGGAGCGTGCCCGTCCCGGCCCGATCGGGCGCTGGGTCTCCGAGCAGTTCAACGACTGGCCCGAGGGCGACCGGGCCGCTGCCGAGGCCGCCGCCCGCGCCGCGGCGGACGAACCCCCCGGCGACGCCCGGCCCAGCCGGTCCTGACCGGTCCCTGACCGGTCCCTGACCCACGACGACTCTGGCATACTTGCTGCGGCCGATCCCCGAACCAGGAGTACGACGTGGCGACGACCGGGCTTTCGGCCGACCCCAGCGTGTATCGCGAGCGGCTCGCCGAGCAGAGCGACGATCAGATCGACGCCTGGGCGTCGGAGCTGATGCGCGACATCGCGATCCGCCGCGGCGTGGTCAAGGTCGTGGCCGACTTCCGCCAGGCGGCTGGGCTCGATGAGAGCAGTTTCGAACGGGTGTTCGCTTTCGGCGGTGGTCCACCGGCGGTCATCGGCCGCGACCGCGATGGGCGCCTGATCGTGCCGGCGATCACTCTCTTCGCGCTGGTGCCCGGTATCCGCTCGCAGGTCGCCGACGGACGCGACCGGCTCGTCGAATACCTCGTCGCGAACTTCGGCGAGCTCGTCTACGTCTGACCCCGAGCCCGCCGTCGCGACGAGGCTGCTCGGCTGGATCCGGCTGGCCCACCCCTTCCCGTCGGTCCTCGACGGCCTCGTCAGCGGCACGATCGCCGTGCTTGCCGGCGGCGGGATCGATCTCGCGATCCGGATCGGCCTGGCGATGACCCTGCTCCAGCTCGGGATCGGGACCGTCAACGACATCGTCGACGCGCCGCGCGACGCCGGCCACAAGGCGGGCAAGCCGATCCCGGCCGGGCTCGTCCCGGCGCCGGCCGCCCGGACGGCAGCGGTCGCCTGCTTCTTCTCCGGGATCCTCCTTGCGGCGTGGGTCTCGATCGTCACCGGCGTCCTCGCCCTGGTCGTGATCGGGATCGGTCTTGCCTACGACCTGCGCCTGAAGGGAACAGCCTGGTC
>DATAIW010000207.1:0-11859 GCA_036262455.1 Candidatus Limnocylindrales bacterium
GCCTTCGGGCCCTCCGAGTAGTCACGGACCAGCTGGCCGAAGTCCGCGCCGGCGGCCATGGCCTGGGTCCTGAGCTTGGTCAGCTCGTCGAGGTCCGGCGGCGCGTACATCAGCTGGACGACGTGCCAGCCGAACGAGCTCTTGAACGGCGGGAGCAGGTCCCCGGGCTTCAGGCCCTCCTTGAAGATCGCCGCCGCGAACGCCCCGTCGATCGGGCTCGTCGGGTCGAAGTAGGGCAGCTTGCCGCCCGTCCCGTCGTCGCCGCGATCCTGCGTCTCGTCGCTCTCGGCCCGGGCGATGATGTCGAACTGCCTGGGGTCGGCCTTGACCTTGTCGTAGGCCGCCTGCGCCTTGAGCTGGGCCGCTGCCCAGGACGGGTCGGTATCGGGGACCGTCGAGGCGCCCGACGGATCGCCCTTCGGCGAGTACAGGATGTGGCGGACCTTGATCGCACCGTCGGCGAGAGTCGTGCTCGGGGCCTTGATGTACAGCTCCTGGACCTGCTTCTGGGGACCGGAGGCGCTGGCGTCGGCGACGATCTTGTCGCCGAGGACCGTCCGCATGACCTCGCTCGTGATCGCGGCGCGATAGGCGGCCTGGCTGATCTTGGCGTCGGCGAGCTTCTGGTCCCACACCGCGTCGACCACGGCCGGCGCGATCTCGCTGACCCGCCCGATCCGGTACGTGCCGTCGGCACCGAGGATGACGTCGGTCAGGCCGTTGTTGTCGAGCTTGAAGACGGCGGTCTGCCAGTCGGGATCCTCCGAGGATGTGCTGTCGAGCCAGCCGAGGTCGCCGCCGGCCACCTTCGTCGCGTCGGTCGAGACCGCCTTGGCCTCCTCCTCGAACGTCTTGCCGCCCTTGATCGCGGCAAGGGTGTCGTCGGCCGTCTTCCTGGCCGCGGCCTTCTGGGCGTCGGTCGGGTCGGTCGTGCCGCTGTTGAGCGCGGGCGCGACGGCGATCACCCAGACGTGGCGCTGCTCCTTGCGCGTCTTGTCGTCGACGATTCGCTGGTCGACCTGCTCGGGCGTGACCACGACGCCGAGCTCCGCGGCGAACCTGGCCTGGAGCGACGTGTCGATCAGCTTCTCGATGATCGTCGAGCTGAAGGCGCCCTTCGAATCGTCGCGCTCGTTGTTGATGGCGTCGATCCGGCTCTGGCCCTCGGCTTCGGTCAGGTGCCCGGCCAAGACCTCCGCGGTGACCCGGCTCGCGAGCTGCTGGAGGCGGAAGACCTCGACCGTCGCCCGCTCGACGAACTGGTCCTTCGTGATCGTCTGGCCACCGACCGTCGCGGCAGCCGCGAGATGGGCGCTGTACCAGGTGGTCACCCCGACCACGACGAGGATGAGGATCGCGACGACCACGGTGATCGCGAACGCGATGTTCGTGTAGAGCGTGCGGCGGTTCGGGTCTCGGCTCGAACGGCCGCGGTCGACAGGCCTGACTCGGATGGTCATGGAGGATTGCGGTCCTGATCGTGAAGGATGGACGGCGGTGTGGCCACCGGACGGGCCGACATCGTACCGTACCCGGCCTGCCCGCCTCGTGGGCGCGCGGGTTGGTGGCCCACTCGCGGGCGGCGGCGCGCCTCATCGCGGGCGGCGGCGCGCCTCGCGGCTCGCGTAGCCAGTTCGGATAGCCGAATATCCCGGGATCGTCGCGGACCTGCGCTGGGTTGCGTTCGGAGGACGCCGGGCGATCAGCCGGCGCGGTGGCCCTCGTTCGTGGCGACCAGGATCCGATCCCGCAAGTCCACGAGGTGGGCGACGGCGCCGGCCCGCAAGGTGGCCCGTGTCTCGTCCGCGATCGGGGCAAGGTCCGGCCGGAGGAACGACGGGAGCTCGGGGTCGCTGTATGCGGCCAGGAGGTCAAGCCGGTCGATCCTGCGCATGAAGTTGCGGGTCTTGGTGGTCGGCATCGTGGCGATCGCCGGAACGCCGTACATCGTCGCAACGACGACGCCGTGGAATTTCATGCTCGTGATTGCCGAGCACTCGCCGATCGCGCGGCTGATGACGTCGAGGTCGTCGGACGAGACGAGCTCCGTATCGGGCAGCCCGAGGCCCTCCGTGGCGACGTCGTCGCGCTCGCGGACGCGGCCGGTGGCGAGGACGATCCGGCGAACGCGGTAGCCCATCTCGGCGGCCCGCTCGCACAGTCGCCGGACATGGCTGAGGTCATCGGGCTCCTTCCGGCTCCGGACGGCGACACCGAAGATCGGCTGGCCCGCCGGCCGCTCGACGGCTGGGAGGCTGAGCCCGCAGACGAGATCCGGGGCTGTCGCGACCGGAGCGACCGGACGCAGGTGCTCCTCGATCCACGCGGTGCTCTCGGGGTCGCGCGTCCCGATGAACTGGACATTGGGGTCGGTCAGGAACGAGCGCAGCCCTTCGACGACGCGGGGCACCGGCTCGCGCCAGGTCGGGACGCCGACCCCGGCCACGAAGACCGGTCGGCGCAGGTAGGTCCGCTCCCAGTAGCGCGAGGAGGTCGACCACGGGATCAGGATGTCCCCTCCACCGATGACGATCGCGTCCGACTCGCGGATGCCGGCGCCCAGACGCTCGGCGATGGAGCTCCCGGTTGCCGGGTCGAGGAGCGAGCGAAGCGTGAAGTCGGCTCCAAGGTGCTCCCGGAACACCTCGAGGAAGAGCTCGTCGCCATAGTTCCCGTGGCCGTAGAAGCCAACCAGGCCGACGACCGGACGCGCGCCCGACAGGCGCCGGCCGCGGGGAACGTAGGCGAGCGGATCGAGACGGGCGACGCGCCGGACGATGGTCCGACCGAGGCGGCCCATAAAGCGCACGGGGGCTGGCTTCATGGTCGAATGGTGCCATCCCGGCGAGCGCGGCGCGGCCGATCTCGCACGGTCCTGCCGACGGACGGGTCGACCGGCCCGGCGGAGACTGCATGCTATTCTCGGCCGATATGGCAGTCGCTTCCGAGGCACCGGCGTCCTTTCGGTCGTCGGCGATCCGTCCAGGACCGTTGACCCTCGTCCGGCTAGGAATCGGCGAACTGCTCTCGCGCAGGCGCCTGATCCGCTACCTCGTCCAGGCGGATCTGAAGAAGAAGGGCGCCGACACCCTCCTGGGCAACATCTGGTGGGTCATCGACCCGCTCCTCCAGATGCTCATCTACGTCGTCCTCGTGTCGGTCATCTTCGACAAGGGCGAGAAGGACTACCCGCTCTTCATCTTCTGCGCGATCCTGCCCTGGAAGTGGTTCACCTCGTCGGTCAACGAGGGGATCTCGTCGGTCGTCGGGATGGAGCGGCTGATCAAGCAGATCAACTTCCCCAAGCTCGTCCTGCCCGTCGCGGGGGTCATGGCCGGGGTCGCGAACTTCTTCTTCGGGCTGATCCCGCTCGGCGTCCTGATCGCCCTGTTCTACCCGAGCCACGCCACGACCTACCTGGTCCTGATCCCGGTCGTCGCCTTCGTCCAGCTCCTGTTCACGTTGCCGATCGCGATCGTGCTCAGCGCGATCAACGTCTTCTACCGCGACGTTGGCAACCTGTCCCGGCACGTCCTCCGGCTCGCCTTCTACGTCTCGCCCGGGATCTACTCGATCCTCCTCATCCAGAAGGCCGCCGAGAAGTACCCGGTCCTCGGCCCGTTCATCCTGGGCAACCCGTGGACGATCCTCTTCACCTCGTACCGCGACGTGATCTACGAGGGCAGGGCGCCCGACTGGGCCGGGCTCGGCGCCCTCAGCCTGATCTCGCTCGTCATGCTCGCCCTGGCGATCCTGATCTTCAAGCGGCTCGAGCCGACGTTCGCCAAAGTCCTGTGAGATGACGAACGAGCATGGCGATTCCCCGGCCTCGAAGGTCGCGATCAACGTCGAGGGTCTGGGGATCCGCTACAACCTGAAACTGACCCGCAAGGCGACGGTCCGCCAGTCGCTGACCCGGCGCGTCAAGTTCGAGGGGACCGACAGCGACTTCTGGGCGCTCCGCGACGTGACGTTCAAGGTCGTCCACGGCGAGTCGCTCGGCGTCATCGGGCCGAACGGAGCCGGCAAGAGCACCCTCCTCCAGGTCCTGGCCGGGATCATCACGCCGTCGGCCGGGGTCGTCGAGGTCGACGGCCACATCTCGAGCCTCCTGTCGCTCGGCGCCGGCTTCGACGGCGACCTGAGTGGGCGCGACAACATCCGCCTGGCCGGGGCGTTCATGGGCCTCGAGCACTCGGTCGTCGAGAAGCGCCTGCCGGGGATGGTCGAGTTCGCCGACCTCGGCCAGTTCATCGACGCCCCGATCAAGACCTACTCGTCGGGCATGAAGGCCCGGCTCGGCTTCGCGATCGCGACCTCGGTCGAGCCCGACATCCTCCTGCTCGACGAGGTCCTCTCGACCGGCGACGCCGCGTTCCGCGATAAGTCGAAGGCGCGCGTCCTCGAGCTCGTCACGGAGGCGAAGGCGATCGTCCTCGTCACCCACGACATGGGCTGGGTCAGCGAGTACTGCAACAAGGCGATGCTCCTCGAGAAGGGCCGGATCGTCGCGGTCGGCAGCCCCGACGACGTCGTCGCGCTCCACCGCGAGCACTCCGAGGAGCGCAAGGCCGCCCGGGTGGCCGCCGGCGTGATGCCGCTCCCCCCGCCGAGCATTCCGCCCGCATCACCAGCGGCAACGTCCGCCCGACCCTGAGCCGCGGACCGCATGCCCATCGACGATCGGTTTGCCCGGCGCGCCCAGCGCGTCGTCCGGCGTCTGGCAGGTCGGCTCGGGTCGCCCCGGGACGAGGCCCTGATGAGCTTCGCGCTGGCGGGCTATGCGCTGCTCCGGGGTAGCCGGCCGCGCGGCGACGGCCTGTCGACCTACCACGAGCCGCGGATCAACCGGGTCGCATTCAACCGCGCGGAGTCGGCCCTCGACGCAGGCGATCTCGAGACGGCGCTGGAGCGGGCAAGGGAGCTCGCCCACGCCCACCCCGACAGCATCCGCGTCCTTCGCCTCCGGCGGGATATCGAGTCGAAGCAGGGCGAGCTCAGCGCCCAGGCGCGGACCCTCCACCGGATCCAGGTCCTGGACCCGAGCCCCGAGACGCTCCGGGCGGAACGGATGCTGCTCGGCCGGATCGTCGAGACATCGGCCGGCTGGCTGCCCCGGATCCCCGGACCGGCCCGGCCCGTCGTCCCGCACGACGGCGTCGTCCTGAACCTCCTCAAGGAGTCCCTGCCGTACCTGACAAACGGCTTCACGATGCGTTCGCGCTACAACCTGCTGGCTGTCCGCGACGCCGGGATGCAGCCGCACGTGGTCACCAACCTCGGCTTCCCGCGTCTCCTTGGCGGCTCGGTTGCCTCGCCGGTGCCGGCGGTCGAGATGGTCGACGGGGTTCCTCACCACCGGCTCGATCTCGGCCCGAACCATCTGCCGGGTGATCGCCCCTTCGACGTTGTCCTCGAGGAGCAGGCCTGGCTGACCGCGGCGATCGCGCGGCAGATCGCGCCGTCGATCATCCATGCCGGATCCGGCCACCGTGGCTACGAGACGGCCCTCGTCGGCGCCGCGCTGCGGGCCCACATCCGGCGGCCGCTCGTGTACGAGGTCCGCTCGTTCTTCGAGTCGACCTGGTCGGCCGACGCGCAATGGAACGAGCGTGGCGAGCAGTACCACCGGCGGCACAACGCCGAGACGGCCGCGATGCGCGGCGCCGACCACGTCGTCACGATCGCGGAAGCGATGCGCGACGACATCATCGCCCGCGGCGTCGACCCCGATCGGGTGACGGTCATCCCCAACGGCGTCGACGCCGAGGCCTTCACCCCCGGGCCGCCCGACCCAGCCCTGCGCCGGAGGTACGGGCTCGAGGGCCGCTTCACGTTCGGCTACGTGAGCAACCTCGACCATCCGCGCGAGAACCAGGAGCTCCTGGTCGAGGCGACCGCGATCCTCCTCAAGCGCGGCCGCGCGGTCACCTGCCTGATCATCGGCGACGGCAAGCGCCGCGCGGAGATCGAGGGGATCGCGAAGAAGGCCGGCGTCGGCGATCGCGTCATCTTCACCGGGCGGGTGCCGCACGAGGCCGTCCCGAGCCATTACGCCCTGCTCGACGCGTTCGTCGTGCCGCGCCGCGACGAGCGGGCGGCTCGCACGGTCACGCCGCTCAAGCCCTACGAAGCGCTCGCGATGGAACGGCCGCTCGTCGTCGCCGACCTCCCGGCACTGACCGAGATCGCCGAGCCGGACGCGCGCGGACTGGCCTTTCCGGCCGGCGACGCGGCCGCCCTGGCGACGGCGCTGGAACGGCTCATCGACGATCCGGCGCTCGGCCGGCGGATGGGCGTGGCGGGCCGCGAGTGGGTCGCCCGCGAACGGAGCTGGATCGCCAACGGACCCCGGTTCCGCACCGTCTACGACCAGGTGCTGGAGCGCTGGGACCGGACGTCGTCCGGAGACGGCGGCTGATGGACGGCCAGCTTCACAGCCTGAGCCAGGCGCCGGGCGAGTTCACCGACGAGGCGATCGCCGCGCTCCGGTTGCTGAGCGCCGGCGAGCGCGAACCGTTGCTTCTCGCCTACCACCCGATCGCCCGGATGAACCCGTTCCACGCGCTTCTGTACCAGCGGAGCTGGCAATCCGGGATGGCCGCCGTACGCATCCTTCGCGACGAGACATTTCCGGAGCTCACGGAGGTCGCCCGACTCGGGTTCTCGACGGTCCTCCACCTCCACTGGCTCAACCTGGTCCTGGCCCAGTCGGGCTCCGCGAAGGAGGCGCGCAAGGACCGCGTCGCGTTCCTCGCCCGGCTCGATCGCTACCGCGACGTCGGTGGCCGCCTCGTCTGGACCGTCCACAACGTCCTTCCCCACGGGATGCGGTTCGAGGACGAGGAAGCCCAGCTCAGCGCCGACATCGCGGAGCGCTGCGACGTGATCCACACGATGGCCGCAGCGACCCCGGAGATCGTCGCGCCGTGGTTCCGGATCCCGCCGGAGAAGATCCTCCAGGTCCCGCACCCGAGCTACATCGGGGCGTACGAGGACCGGATCAGCCGCGAGCAGGCTCGCCACGAGCTTGGTCTCTCGCCGGACGAGAACGTCCACGTCGTGCTCGGCGCGATCCGGCCCTACAAGGGCCTGACGGAGCTGCTCGACGCGTGGGACGCGATCGCCGGCGACGGGACGCCACGCCGGCTCGTCATCGCCGGCGGCCCGAGCGAGGAGACGGGCGTGGCCGAGCTCCTCGATCGAGCGGCGGCCCACCCATCGGTGCTGCTCCATGCCGGGCCGGTGGCGCCCGCCGACGTCCAGATCTATCTCCGGGCGGCCGACGCCGCCGTCCTGCCGTACGTCCGGTCGCTGAACTCGGGCGCCCTCCTGCTCGCGTTGACGTTCGGGCTGCCCGCCGTCGTGCCGTCGGGCGGCGGCCTGGCCGAGGTCGTCGACGAGCGGTTCGCCCGGTCGTTCGCGATCGAAGATCCGGCAAGCCTCGTTGCCGCGCTGCGGGACATCGAGACGCTCGAGCCGCTGGCGGCCCGCGCCGCGGCGCTCGAGGTCGCAGCGAGCCATGCCCCGGCCGTCGTCTCGGCGCAATTCGTGGAGGGGCTGCGGGCGCGTCTCGCAGCACCTGCTTCGGAGACCTCCTAGCCCCGACGGACGCGTGACGGGGGGCGCCGGTTGCCGTCTGGCTACGTTTCAGCGCGAGTCGGGTGACGACGAACTAGCCTGCGGGCGACGTCCCGAGCAACTCGCGGAGGCGGGCGACGACTCGGTCACGTGAGGCGTCGCTGAGGCTCGACGAGGACGGCAGCGAGAAGGCGTTGGCGAAGATCCGTTCGGCGACGGATCCACCGAGCCGCGGCGCATCTGCGTACAGCTTGGTCAGGTGGAGCGGTGTCCAGATCGGCCGGGCCTCGATCCCGGCCTCCGCCATGCCGGTCAGCACCGCATCCCGCTCGATCCCGGCGGTCGCGGGATCGAGCGACGCGGTGTAGAGCCAGAACGACGGGTCGGCCCACGGGGCGCGCGGCGCGGGCCGCAGGCCGGGCAGGTCGGCGATCGCGTTGTCGTAGTGGGCGGCGTTCGCGCGACGGGCGGCAAGGAGCTCGGGCAGCTGCTCGAGCTGGGCGACGCCGAGCGCGGCCGCGACGTTCGTGAGGCGGTAGTTGTAGCCGACCTCGGCATGGTCGTAGGCCCGGCCGGGCAGGCGAGCCTGCGTCGAGAGGCTCCGGGCGTGCCGGGCGAGCGCCTCGTCGTCGGTGACGAGCATCCCGCCGCCGCCGGTCGTGATCAGCTTGTTGCCGTTGAAGCTGAAGCAGCCCACCCGCCCGATCGTTCCGACGTGGCGGCCGCCGTACGTGCCGCCGACATAGGTCGCGCCGAGCGCCTCCGAGGCGTCCTCGAAGACGGTGACGCCGTGCCATTCGGCCGCCTCGACGATCGGCTCGATGGCGGCCGGATGGCCGACCAGATCGACGACCTCGATCGCCGCCGGCTGGCGCAGACCGAGCCGGGCGCGCCGATCGAGCTCCCCGACGACGAGGGCCGGATCGAGGTTGAAGGTCGCCTCCTCCGAATCGACGAAGACGGGCGTCGCACCGACATAGGCGACGGGATTGGCCGACGCGACGAACGTCAGGGTCGGGACGAAGACCTCGTCGCCCGGCCCGACGCCGAGGACGCGCAGGGCGAGATGGATCGCCGCGGTCCCGCTGGCGCAGGCGACGGCAAATCGCGAGCCGACCGCGGCCGCGAACTCGGTCTCGAAGCGCTCGACGAACGGGCCGACCGACGAGACGTAGTTCGTGTCGAGGCACGCCTGGAGGTAGGCGGCGGCGTTGCCGCCGATCGTCGGTTCGGCGAGGGGAATGCGGTCGAGCGCGGCTGCCGCGCCCGATCCGCCCGACGGTGCCGCGGGCGCCTCAGAGCTGGACACGGTCGACCTCGGCCAGCCCCGGCTGGGTTCGCAGCCAGTCGATCGTCGCCGCCAGGCCGTCCTCGAGGCTCGTTCCGGCCTCCCAGCCGAGCACCTCGCGAGCGTGCGTCGGGTCGGATCGGAGGACGAGGACCTCGCTCGCGTCCGGTCGGAGGCGGGCCGGGTCCACGACCGCCCGTGCCTCCACGCCGAGCACGCGACAGGCCATTTCGAACAGCTCGCCGATCGAATCGGCGCGGCCCGTGCCGAGCTGGATCGTGTCGCCCTCGATGGCCGCGGCCGTCGCCGCCCGGACGAACCCGTCGACCGTGTCGACGACAAAGGTCAGGTCGCGCCGCGGATCGAGCCGGCCGAGGCGAATCTCCGTCCGTCCCGCGAGGAGCTGGCGGAGCATCGTCGGCAGGACCGCCCGCTCCGACTGGCGCGGGCCGTACGTGTTGAACGGCCGGAGCACGACGACCGGCGCGCCGAAGCTGTGGTGGTAGGCGAGCGCGAGCTGGTCCGCCGCAACCTTGGACGCGGCGTACGGCGACTGCGCCCGAAGCGGGTGGGTCTCCCGGATCGGGAGGGTGTCCGGGGTCCCGTAGACCTCGCTCGTCGACGTCTGGATGATCCGCCGGACGCCCGCCCGCCCGGCCGCTTCGAGGACGTGCATCGTGCCCCGGACGTTCGTGTCGATGAACGACTCGACCGCCGTGTACGAGTACGGGATCGCGATCAGGGCGGCGAGGTGGAAGACGACCTCGATCCCCTCGGTCGCGCGCTCGACGAACCGCGCGTCGCGGATGTCACCGAGGCGGATGTCGATCGCGGCTCGTGTCGCGGGATCGAGCTCGTCGAGCCAGCCCGCCGAGCCACGCGAGTTGTAGATGCAGAAGGCGCGAACCCGGGCGCCCTCGGCCACGAGCCGCTCGACGAGGTGGCTGCCGATGAAGCCGTCGGCGCCGGTGACCAGGACCGGCGTGTCGCGGAGCGAGAGCTCAGCCACCGCCGCCACCGCCGCGTGCCCTCACGAGCTGCTCGCGCTGGCCGACGTCGACCCAGTCGTCCTCGATCTCGAAGGCGCCGACGCTCCGGCCGGCATCAAGAGCGGTCGCGATCAGGTCCGGCATCGAGGTCGGCTCGCCCGCCCGGACGAGGCCGACGACGGTCGGGTTCAGGGCGTACATCCCGGTGTTGACCTCGCGCTCGACCGTCGGCTTCTCCTCGAGCCCGACGACCCGGTCGCCGTCGCGCTCGATCGCGCCGAACGGGATCGTGTGGAGATAACGGCGGAACCCGATCGTCGAATCGAATCGGCCGGCGTCGTGGAACGCGAGCAGGCCGCCGAGGTCGGCCGAGGTGACCAGGTCGCCGTTGAGCAGGAGCAGCGGCTCGGTCGGCGGCTCCGGCAGGAGGCCGAGCGCGCCGGCGGTCCCGAGCGGCCGGTCCTCGCGGAGGTACTCGATCCGCGCCCCGAATGCGCTCCCGTCGCCGAAATGGCTCTCGATGACGTCGCCGAGGTAGTTGACCGAGACGAAGATCCGTTCGATCCCGATCCCGACGATGTGGAGGACGATCCGCTCGAGGATCGGGCGGCCCGCGACCCGCAGCATCGGCTTGGGGATCGTGTCGGTCAGCGGCCGCAGCCGGGTCCCCTGGCCGCCGGCCATGACGACGGCCCAGTTGGTCCGGCTCACTCGCTCGAGGAACTCATGGAGGAGATGGAGCCCGACGGGGAAGCCGGCGCCATCGACGACCGGTATCGCGCTGATCCGGCGAGCCCGCATCAACTCGAGGACGTCGGCCCGGCCGTCGCCCGGCGCGACCAAGAGGTACGAGCGGGTCAGGATCGGTCCCACCGGCGCGTCGAGCGAGGCGCCGCCGAGCAGTGCTCGCCGGATGTCCCCGTCGGTCACGACGCCGGTCAGCCGGCCGTCGCCGGCGACCGCGAGCGCGATCCGGCCGGCCCCTCGGTCGAGCGCGACCATCGCCTCGCGGATCGTGCCGGTCTCGGGGACGAGGCAGGCGGCGAGCGCATCAGTCATCGGCGTCGTCGATCTCGCGTGCCGGGGCGCCCACGATCGTCCGATCCGGACCGACGTCGCCGACGACGACGGCCCCCATACCGATCGTCGCGCGGTCACCGATCACGACATGGTCCCGCACCCGCGCCCCGAGTCCCACGAAGGCGCCCTGCCCGATCCGGGTCCCACCGCCGATCGCCGCACCCGGGGCGACATGGGAGAAGTCGCCGAGAACGACATCGTGCTCCACGATCGCTCCGCTGTTGACGATCACGTGACGCCCGGCGACGACCCCGGCCTGGACGACGGCAGCCGCGCCAACCACCGTTCCGGGACCGAGGCGCGCGGAAGGCGAGACCGAGGCCGTGACATGGACGATCGTGGCCCACTCGGCGTCAGGTTCGAAACGGCTGACCGTCGCGGCCCGGTCGCCGGGACGCGTCCCGGCGCCGATCCCGAGGACGAGGGCCGGCGCGTGGTCGGGATCCCCGGCCAGGCGATCCGCGAAGACGCCGTCGTCGCCGAAGTCCTCGATCCCGGGCTCGCGGGTCGCCAGGCGTGAGGAACGCGACCGGTCGCTGAACCCGACGACGTTCCACGTTCCCGGGCGACTGCGGGCCGCCTCGAGGACGACGACCGCGTGCTCGCCGCCCCCGACGATCGCCAGCGACCGCGCCGTCACGGGTCGAGGTTGATCGGCGGCTTGCGCGGGGGGATCTGCGGTCGCCATGCGCCGATGATAGCCGCGATGCGCTCGCCGGCCCGCCCATCGAGCGAGCTCGGACGGGCGTTCGCGAGCCCTGCCCGGAAGGTCGGATCGAGCGCCCGGCGAAGGGCCGCGGCCACCCGCTCGGCTTCCAGCGGCGCCTCGATCACGTTCGTCTCGCGCCGCCGGCCGGCCTGGCGATCGCCGACATCGACCGCGGGCAGGTCGACGGCCGGCGCCGCGAGACGAACGTGATC
>DATAIW010000208.1:0-4027 GCA_036262455.1 Candidatus Limnocylindrales bacterium
CGGCCGCCCTGTTCGTCATCCCTCCGGCCCTCGGCGACGGCAACGGTCGCTGGGCGATCCCGGTCGCGATCCTGTTCGCCGTCGGCCATGGGGCGGCGCTCGTCGGGGTTGCCCGGAGCCGCGACTGGGGCCGCAACCTCACGGTGTTCGTGGCCGAGCTCGGCGGCGGCCTCGCGATCCTCGACGGCGTCGCCCTCGCGATCCTCGACGGCGTCGCCCTCCTGGTCGGTGCCCGGCCGTTCGGTCCTGATGCGGCGGCCGGCCCCGGCCTCGTCGCCTGGACGGCCGCGGTCTACACGCTGCTCGGCATCGCCGCGGGGCGGGTCCCGGTGGTCGCCCGACTCGGCCCGATCGAGCGCCGCCGGGTCGTGTACGGCCCGAGCTTCGCCGAGATCGTCCGCTAGCACGACAGCTTGCTGGAGCGCCGGGTCGCGGGCAACCGAGCCTCCTAGAATCTCCGGGTGGTCACCGAGCTCACGCTGTTCGACGCTGCCGGCGGGATGCCGTTTTTCGAGGCGCTCGTCGGCCGGTTCTACGACGGGGTGGCGGACGATCCGATCCTGCGCCCGCTGTACCCGGAGGCCGACCTGGCCGGCGCTCGTCACCGCCTGACGCTCTTCCTCGCCCAGTACTGGGGCGGGCCACAGGCCTATGACGCGGAGCGTGGCCATCCCCGGCTCCGGATGCGCCACGCGCCGTTCGCGATCGGGCCGGCCGAGCGCGATGCCTGGCTCGGCCTGATGCGCGACGCGATCGACGCAGCGGGCGCCGCGCCCGACGTGGCAGAACGGCTCCACATCTACATCGACATGGCCGCCGAGGCGATGCGCAACCGCGACTGACGAAGTTCGACGCTGGTCGGACCGTGGCCGTCACGCCGGGTAGACTGCGCGGAACGGGCGGATCGGTCGGCGGAGGGTGACCATTGGCGGACGGCGTGGCCGAGGCGGAGCAGGATCCATCGATCGATGAGGCGGCGCCGGCGGGCGCGCAGCATTCACCAGAGGCTCAACGCGGCAAGACCGTCCACGGCGAGGCGGCGAACGCCGGCCATCGCGTCCTGGCCCCCGATGACGCCGAGGTCGAGGCCTATCTCGAGACCGCCCTGAACGCTCCCGCGCCGAATCGCTCGGCGACGGATCGGCCCGACACCGCCGAGCCCGATTCCGTCGTCATCCTCGACTTCGGGAGCCAGTTCGCCCAGCTGATCGCGCGTCGCGTCCGCGAGCTCCACGTCTACTCGGAGCTGATCCCGCACGACACGCCGTGGGCCGAGATCGAGCGGCGCAACCCCAAGGCGATCATCCTCTCGGGCGGCCCGATGTCGGTCTACGACGAGGGCGCCCCGAAGCCGGATGCCGCGATCTGGTCGGGGCGGATCCCGGTCCTCGGCATCTGCTACGGCGCCCAACTGATGGCGCTCGAGCTGGGCGGTGACGTCCTCCCGACCACCAAGCGCGAATACGGACCGGCCTCGGTCACGATCACCGATGGCGAGGGCCTGTTCGTCGGCCTCGACCGCGACCAGCCGGTCTGGATGAGCCACGGCGACTCGATCACCCGGCTGCCGGAGGGCTTCACCTCGACCGCCCAGACCGACTCGACCGCCTTCGCCGGCCTCCAGGCGCCGTCCCGCAACCTCTACGGCATCCAGTTCCACCCCGAGGTCGTCCACACCCCGAAGGGTCGCGACGTCCTGCGCAACTTCGTCGTCGGGATCGCCGGCGCGTCTCCGACCTGGACGCCGGCCAACTTCATCGAGCAGACGGTCGCCGGGATCCGCGAGCGGGTCAACGCCCAGGCCGGCGCCACCGCCTCCGAGGGCCTCGTCATCTGCGCCCTCTCGGGCGGGGTGGACTCGGCCGTCGCGGCCGCGCTCGTCCACCGCGCCGTGGGCGATCGCCTGACCTGCATCTACGTCGACCACGGTCTGATGCGCAAGAAGGAGTCGGAACTCCTCCGGGTCACCTTCGAGCGCGACCTCGGGATGAAGCTCGTCATGGTCGACGCGAGGAAGCGGTTCCTCGCCCGGCTGGCCGGCGTCGAGGACCCCGAGCAGAAGCGGAAGATCATCGGCGACGAGTTCATCCGGGTCTTCGAGGAGGAGGCCGAGAGGATCAAGGGCGATGGCCGGATCGACTTCCTGACCCAGGGCACGCTCTATCCCGACGTCATCGAGAGCGCCACGTCCGAGACGAAGGCCGCCCAGAAGATCAAGACCCATCACAACGTCGGCGGGCTGCCGGCCGACCTGAGCTTCCAGCTGATCGAGCCGTTGCGCTACCTGTTCAAGGACGAGGTCCGGGCGGTCGGGCTCGAGATGGGACTGCCCGAGGCGATGGTCCTCCGCCAGCCCTTCCCGGGTCCCGGGCTCGCGATCCGGATCATCGGCGAGGTCACCGCCGAGCGGCTCGACACGCTCCGCGAGGCCGACTGGATCGTCATCGACGAGATCAAGGCGGCCGGGCTGTACCGGAGCCTGTGGCAGAGCTTCGCGATCCTGACGCCGGTCCGTTCGGTCGGGGTCATGGGCGACGGTCGGACCTACGCCAACGTCGTCGCGATCCGGGCCGTCACCTCCGAGGACGGGATGACCGCCGACTGGGCGAAGCTGCCGTACGACGTCCTCGGCAAGATCTCGAGCCGGATCGTGAACGAGGTCCCCGGCGTCAACCGGGTCGTCTACGACATCTCGTCCAAACCTCCAGCGACCATTGAGTGGGAATGATCTCTCCGAGGTCCGAGGCTGAGCTCCGCGAAGCCATCGGCCCGAGGATTCGCGTGGGAACAGGCTCGCGGTCGCGTTCTCCCGATAGGCACGAATCGCGAGCGTCCTAGCCCGATCGGGGGGTTCGCGCCGGAACCTGAGGCGTTAGAGTGGCGCCATGCTGGATGAAGCGATGACCGGGGGGTCCGTGCCCGCCCCACGATGCAACTGGTGCTCGGCGCTCCTGCCGTCCGATCACGAGGAGGTCTGCCCGTCCTGCGGGGCGACCCTCATCGGCGACGGTGACACCTCCGTTCCGGGCCTGACCGCGATCGACGCGGAGGCGATCCTGCGCGGCGCCCGCGCCGCGAAGACCAAGCCACGTGGCGGCCTGCTCGGCTGGATCAGCGGCGACAGCGACGACGGCGGCGAGGCGAGCGCCTCGCCCGGTTCGCTCGCTCCACCGCCTGCCGAGGTCCGCCGCGAGATGCTCCGCCTCGAGCTCGAGGCGCAGGTGGCCAATGCCCAGGCCGAGGTCGAGTCGATGGCGGCCGATGATGCCGTCGAGCACGGCCGATCGCTGGCGACGGAGGCGGCAGACTCGACTGAAGGTGACGACGCCACTCCCGCCGGCGCCGCCGAAGAGACGCCGCCCGCCTGATCGAACGCTCCTGGTGGCGCGATGAGAGGGGTCGTTTCACTGCTCGGGCTGGTGCTCGCGGTGATCGCGTGCGGCCCGTCGACATCGCCGTCAACGTCGACATCGGCCGACGCGACCGCCCTGCCGAACGGCGTCACCCGCGTCTGGCCGTCGTCTGGACCGGCGGTCCCCGATGTCGCCGCGTCGCTGACCCTCAACACGCACTGCGGCCTCGAGAACGCCGTGATCGACTTCGGGGGGACGCTCTGGGACGTGGTCGGGTATCCCGGCCGGTTCCCGAATCCGCCGCTTGGGATCGGCGACCCCGTGGACAAGGGATCGGTCACGCTCGTCCTGGCGCGCAACGCCGTCTTCCAGTCGGCATCCGGCCTGCGGCTCGACCTCGTGCCCCACTCCGGGCCGAAGGACGTGTTCGTCTGCTACTGACCGGCGCTCGCTGCCTCGCCCGATTGCCCATACGCCAGCCGAGATGGCGTTAGCCAGAACGATGCACGCGGATCGACGGACAAGGGCGTGAATCGTCGCCATCCGACACCGGTGGCGGCGTATGGGGATTCCCGGGCGAGCAGGACAACGACGCGCGGGGTTGAGCCGATCCAACGCCGCCGGGGCTGGCCTATGGGAGAAACCGCCGCGATCCGGCCCCGGCGGCGTTGGAT
>DATAIW010000209.1:0-1823 GCA_036262455.1 Candidatus Limnocylindrales bacterium
CCGGAGTGGCCAGCTCTGTTCACGCGCGAGGAGGCGCGGATCCGGGCGACCCTCGGCGCTCGGGTCAGCCGGCTGGAGCACACCGGCTCGACGTCGGTCCCGGGTCTCGCCGCGAAGCCGATCATCGACATCACGATGACCGTGGCCGACGTCAACGACGAGCCGGCCTGGGTGCCGGACCTGGAGGCGGCGGGCTACGTCCTCGTGATCCGGGAGAGCGAGCCCGACTGGTATGACCACCGCGTGTTCAAGGGGCCGGACACGAACGTCAACCTCCATACGTTCTCGGCCGGCTGCGTCGAGCTCGAGCGGATGGTCGGGTTCCGCGATTGGTTGCGGACCCACGACGAGGACCGCGAGCTGTACGAGTCGACGAAGCGGAAGCTCCTGAAGCGCGAGTGGACGTTCGTCCAGAACTACGCGGACGCGAAGACCGAAGTCGTCGACGCGATCACGGCCCGGGCCGGCCTGCCGGGACCACGCGCGTGACGGCCGACGGTCGTCGAACGCGCGCGCCGCGCCTGGCCGCGCCGTCGCCGGGCGCGACGGCGCGTTGACACCGCGCCCGGTGCGCCGTACCGTCCGCTGCACGCAGATGAACGCCACCTTCTACGTTCGACGCCCGGCATGACCGACCCCGGAGCCTAGGCCCGGGATCGCGGGTCGTGCCGGGTGGAAGCAGAGGTCGCGACCTCTGCTTTTTTGTTTGACCAGAGAGGAAGCGCACCGGATGTTCGTCGTGATGGCCCGGACCGCGGGCGAGGCCGAGATCCTCGGCGTGAAGAGCGCCATCCTCGGCGAGGGCCTCACGCCGTACGACCACGTCGGCGCCGAGCGGACCGTCATCGCCGTGATCGGCGAGATCGGCGCCCGGAAAGCGGCGCTGATGAGCCGTCTCGGCGGGCTCAGCGGGGTCGAGGCCGTGACTCCGATCAGCCGGCCGTTCAAGCTGACCTCGCGCGAGTTCCATCCCGAGAACACGGTCATCCGGGTCCTCGATGCGGTGATCGGCGACGGCTCGCTGACGATGATGGCCGGGCCCTGCTCGGTCGAGAGCCGCGAGCAGCTGTTCGAGACTGCCGATGCGGTCGCCGCGGCCGGGGCGACGATCCTCCGCGGCGGCGCCTTCAAGCCACGGACGAGCCCGTACAGCTTCCAGGGGCTCGGCGTCGAGGCCCTCCGCTATCTCGCCGAGGCGCGCGAGCGGACCGGGCTGCCGGTGATCACCGAGGTCATGGAGCCGAACCAGGTCGACATCGTCGCGGAGTACGCCGACATCCTCCAGATCGGCACCCGGAACATGCAGAACTACTCGCTCTTGACCGCGGTCGGGCGGGTGGCGCGACCGGTGATGCTCAAGCGCGGCTACGGCGCGACGGTCGAGGAATGGCTGATGGCGGCCGAGTACATCGTCAGCTCCGGCAACCCGAACGTGGTCCTCTGCGAACGCGGCATCCGGACCTTCGAGACCTACACCCGCAACACGATGGACCTCGCCGCAGTGCCGCTCGTCCATCACCTCAGCCACCTGCCGGTGATCGTCGACCCGAGCCACGCGACCGGCAAGCGCTGGCTTGTCGCGCCGCTGGCGATCGGCGGCGTGGCGGTCGGGGCCGACGGGGTCATGGTCGAGGTCCACCCGGATCCGGACGCGGCCCTGTCCGACGCCGAGCAGCAGCTGACCCTCGACCAGTTCCGGGCGATGATGGCCGAGCTCGTGCCCGTCCACGAGCACGTCCGGGCGATGTACGCGGCGCCAATCGATGCTGCCGTGGCCGGCAGCGCCGGCGCCGGCCCGGCGAAGCATTGATCCACGATGCGAA
>DATAIW010000210.1:0-1830 GCA_036262455.1 Candidatus Limnocylindrales bacterium
GTGCCGCCAGGAGTCCGGCGGGACTCGATGGGTCGCCCGTCATCGTCGTGAACATCGTGCCGATCTCGAGCAGCGTGTGGGCGTCGGACACCGCGACCGCCGGGAGGTGCCGGCGACGGGCCGCCGCAGATGCGTGGTCGTTGTCCGCCTGCCGGCCGACGCGCCCGTTCCAGCCCTCGATCCAGTCTACGAGCGCGAGCAGCGGCTGGTTCGCCGGATCCAGCAGGAGCGACCTGCGTGCCGGATCGTAGGGATGCGGGACGCCGACGAGCGCGCCCTGCTCCCACGCCGCGATGATCGCCTCGCGGGCGGCAAGGCCCTTCGGGATGGGTCGCTCGGGGAAGACGAACACCAGGTCGCCCTCGACGGTATGGCTCTCGCACCCCACGAGGACGTGGATCCCGGGTGGGGCGGCCGCGACCGCCTCGAGCGCTCCGTCGATGACGTCGTGATCGGTGATCGCGATGTGGGTCAGGCCCCGAGTGACCGCCCGGGCGATGACCGCGGCCGGGTCGACGAGGCTGTCGAAGCTGGCGCTCGTATGGCAGTGGAGGTCGACCCGCGCGGTCGCCGACGGCGCCCGGGTCCCCGGATCGGCGTCCGACGCCACGGTCAACCGCCGGCCGCCGCTCCGGCTTCGCTCAGGTAGGCCCGGGCGGTCGTCCCCCGGATCCGGCGGATGTCCTCCTCGTACTTGAGGACGACACCGAGCGTCTCGTCGACGACCTCGCCGGTCAGCTCGCGTGAGCCGAGGCTCAGGAGCGCGGCCGCCCAGTCGAGCGTCTCGGCGATCCCCGGGACCTTGGTCAGGTCGGCCTCGCGCAGCCGATGGACGAAGGCGACGACCTCGTGGGCGAGCCGCTCGGGCGCATCGGGGACGCGGGCGATGACGATCTCGAACTCCTTCTGGGCCGTCGGGTAGTCGATCCAGTGATAGAGGCAGCGCCGCTTCAGGGCGTCGTGGACCTCGCGGGTCCGGTTCGAGGTCAGGATGACCCGCGGCGGCTTGTCGGCCTTGATCGTGCCGATCTCCGGGACCGTCACCTGGAAGTCCGACAGGATCTCGAGCAGGTACGCCTCGAACTCCTCGTCGGCCCGGTCGATCTCGTCGATCAGCAGAACCGGCGGCTCGCCGTCGGCGCTCGCCTCGAGGGCCTGGAGGAGCGGCCGGCGGATGAGGAAGTCCGGCCCGAAGATGTCGTGGGCGTTCGCCGTCGACGCCTCGCCACGCGCCTCGAGCAGCCGGATCTCGAGCATCTGGCGCGGGTAGTTCCACTCGTAGACCGCGGCGTTGACGTCGAGGCCCTCGTAGCACTGGAGCCGGATCAGCTTCGCGCCGAGGCTGGCCGCCAGGACCTTCGCCAGCTCCGTCTTGCCGACGCCGGCCTCGCCCTCGAGGAGCAGCGGACGGCCGAGCCGGAGGCCGAGGAAGACCGCCGTCGCGAGGGACCGGTCGCAGATGTAGTCACGCTCGCGGAACTGGTCGATGATCCCCTCGATCGAGTCGAGGGCGGCGGCGTTCGGCGTGGGCTGGTCGGTCTGGGGCATGGCGGCGATGCTACACCGCGACCCGGCCGTCCGGGCGTGGCGTCGGCGCCGTCCCGCCGAGCGCCGCGCACTGCGATCAGGCGTTTGCGCCGCGGCCGTCCCATTCGCGCGTCGCGCCGCCGTTCGGTCGCCCGGTGCCCGAACCGAGTGCGGAGGCGGCGTGGCTCAGCCGTCCGGTGCGTCGAGCCCGCGCGCGTACGGCGGGAAGCGGAAGCGCATCTCGCGGGTCAGGACCCCGCCGTGGCCGAGGTGCGACACCGTCCGGAGGGTCGGGGGCTCGCC
>DATAIW010000211.1:0-8456 GCA_036262455.1 Candidatus Limnocylindrales bacterium
TGGTCCCGACAGCGACCCAGCCGAGCGGGGTCGCGGCGACATCGAACAGGGTTGCACGCCGCCACGAATGCGGCCACGGCCAGCGTCACCAGCCATCGGAGCCGAACGGCCGCCCCGTTCGCCGAATCGGCGGCCCGCGGCTCGGGTCACGGTTCAGCCGTCGCTGAAGCGCTCTTCCTTCCACGGGTCGGCGTCGTTGTGGTAGCCGTAGCGCTCCCAGAAACCGAGCTGGTCGTGGTCGAGGAACTCGAGGCCGCGGACCCACTTCGAGCTCTTCCAGAAGTACTTCTTCGGGACGAAGAGGCGGAGGGGCCAGCCATGCTCGAGCTCGAGCGGCTGGCCGTCGAACGTGTCGGCGAGGAGGACGTCGTCGTCGTCGAGGACGCTCAGCGGCACGTTCGCCGTGTAGCCCTGCTCGGCATGAGAGACGACATGGGTCGCGGTCGGCCGGACCTGGGCGAGGCGAAGGATCTCCTGGATCGGGACGCCCTCCCACTCGGTGTCGAGCTTCGTCCAGCGGGTGACGCAGTGGATGTCGGTGTGGACGGTCTTGCGGGGAAGGGCCCTGAACTGCTCCCAGCTCAGGGTGAAGGGACTGTCGACCTCGCCGTAGACCTTGAAGTCCCAGGTCGCGAGGTCCGTCCGCGGCACCGAGCCGTAATGGAGGACCGGGAACTTGTCGGTCTTGTACTGGCCGGGCGGGATGCGTTCGGCGGTCGCCGGGTCCATCTCGCGGCCGCCGAAGAGGCGTTCGAACATCATGTCTCCGAGTCTGCGGGCAGGCGCCATCGTTGCACATCGGGCGCCGGAGTCGATGTCGGGCCGATGACGACCGGCCCATGGCGGACCGTTCGATCACCTGGGATCGAGTAGGCTTCCGCCTCGTGGACCGCCCAAGCGACGTCGCCGCCGGTGACGCCGGATCCGCCCCGCTCGCCGGCCGACCGAAGGTCGTGATCGTCATGCCCGCCTACAACGCGGCCAGGACGCTGGAGCGGACCTACGCCGATATTCCGCACGACATCGTGGACGCGATCATCCTCGTCGATGACGTCTCGCGGGACGAGACCGTCGAGGTCGCCCGGCAGCTCGGGCTCGACGTCATCATCCACCAGCAGAACCTGGGCTACGGTGGCAACCAGAAGACCTGCTACGAGGCGGCCCTCATGCAGGGCGCCGACATCGTCGTCATGCTCCACCCGGACTACCAGTACGACGCGACCCGGATCCCGGAGCTGATCGAACCGATCGTCCGCGGCGAGAAGCACCTGATGCTCGGCAGCCGGTTCCTGGGCGATCCCCTCGCGGGTGGCATGCCGCGCTGGAAGTACATCTCGAACCGGTTCCTGACGACCGTCGAGAACGTCGCGTTCAGGCTGCGCCTGTCCGAGTACCACACCGGCCTGCGGGCCTACAGCCGGCGCCTGCTCGAGACGATCCCGTACGGGCTCAACAGCAACGACTTCGTCTTCGACCAGGAGCTGATCGCCCAGGTCGTCGCGGCCGGGATGGGCCGCCGGATCGGCGAGATCGCGGTCCCGACCCGCTACTTCGAGGAGGCCAGCTCGGTCGGGTTCAAGCGGAGCGTCGTCTACGGGCTGTCCACGCTCCGCGTCGTCGCCCGCTACCTCCTCCACCGGATCGGCTTGCGCCGGAGCGCCCAGCTGACCGCCCGCCGGCCGCAGCCGCCGAACACGACCGGCTGAGCCGGTCCGCCCCCCTGATGCGCCGCGGCCCCATTCTCCGAGCGCTGGTCGGCGGCGCGATCTCGATCGCGGCCCTCTGGTTCGTCCTCCGCGGCACCGATCTCGCCAGGACCGCCGACCTCCTGGGCCGAGCCGACCTCCGCTGGGTCGCCCTTGCCGCCGCCTTCATGACGCTCGACCTGGCCTTCCGGGCCCTGCGCTGGCAACGCCTCCTCCGGCCGATCGCGAGCGTTCGGTATCGGCCCATGCTCGGCTACCTGCTCATCGGCTATCTCGCCAACAACATCCTCCCGGCCCGACTCGGTGAGCTCGTCCGCAGCCATTACCTGGGGGACCGGGAGGGGATCAGCCGAGCGGCGGCCCTCGGGACGGTCGTCGTCGAGCGGGTCGTCGACCTCGTGGCGTGCGTCGTCATCGCCTCGGCGGCGCTCCTGCTGCTCAGCGTCCGCGGCATCGTCGCCAACGCGGTCCTCGTCGGGGCAGCCGTCACCGGCCTGCTCCTCGTGGTGCTCGCGATCGGGATCGTGGCCCACCGGCTGCCCGGCCTCGACCGGATCCGCTCCATGATCGATGGCTACCCGCGGGTCCGCGATCTCGCCCGGAGCCTCCAGGGAGGACTGGCGGTCGCGGCCCGGCCCCGAACCGTCGGCGAGGCGATCCTCGCGAGCGGCGCCTCATGGACGATGGCCGTCCTCGCCTTCGCCGCGATCGGCCAGGCGATCGGGATCCAGCTATCGATGGCCCAGGCGGCCCTCATCGTGTCGGGCGTGGCCCTCGCGAGCGCGGTCCCGGCAGGACCGTCGAACCTCGGGACGTTCGAGCTGGCCGCACAAGAGCTCGGCAAGGCGGTCGGCCTCGAGCAATCGTCAGCTCTCGCACTCGGCATCCTCGCCCACGTCGCCCTCCTCGTGGTGACCTCGATCGGGGGCGCGATCGCGTTCGCGAGGCTCGGCTGGCGAGGTGGATCGGAGTCCACGACCGACGACGTTGCCTGAGCGCGGGCGTCCGGCGGAAGCCTCAGACCGCGGGTGAGGGCTGGATCGGCAGGTGCGGCGCCCCGGTGCGGTGCGACAGCTTGACGGCCGGCGCGCCGTGGGCGGGCACCTTGTCGTACGGCTCGAAGGTCAGCTGGCCGCCGGACTGGCGGGCAACGCGGTGGAACTCGAGCGCGTACGTCTCGTACATCTCGTCGATCAAGCTCACGGCTCGGACGTGATCGGGTCGGCTGGACGCGGCCCGGGCGTCGGCCCGGCTCTGCCACAGGCAGAACGAGAGGCACGAGCCATCGGTCGCCCGTGGTCCCTTGAAGTACTGGACGAAGCCGGGCGAGGTCGCCGCTTCCTGATGGGCGAGCTCATCGAACTGCGTCAGCCGCTGCTCGTCGGCATCGGCCCGCCGGATCGAGCGGAAGGCGACGAGGTACCACTCGCCGTCACCGAGCTCGGAGGTCGAATCCTGCCAGTTGAAGGCGTTCGGGATCGGCAGGGTCGCATAGCTCTCGGACACCGGAGCGAGATCCTGCAGCAGGTCCATGGCTGCGGAGCATAGGGCCGTGCCCAGGATTGTCAAATACTGAGATCGGGCTATTCCGGATATCGGGAGTCCTGGGACGAAGGTCCTGTCCCGAGCGCGCCGACGACGCTGCTCGCGGCGCCGGGGAGCAGGCGCGCCACCCTTGTCCGCCACGCGAGCCCGCACCGCCCCTCTGGGCCGATCACCCCGATCGCGGCCACGATCCCGTCCTCCCGGAATATGGGAACCGCGATTGTCACGGTGCCGGCAATCACCTCTCCCACCGACCGCGCCACGCCGCTGGTCACGACCTCGGCAAGCTCCGCTCGCAACCGGTCCGGGTCCGGTCCGGGCGGTCCCGGCGGAGGTTCCTGGCCGAGCACCTCGTCGAGCACATCGTCGGGTGCGAATGCGAGGAGCGCCTTGCCGAACGCGCCTCGCTGGAGCGGCAGCGCCGATGCCGGTGCGATCGTGACCCGGAGCGGTTGGGTCGAGGGGACCTCATGCAGGCAGACCGCCGACATGCCGATCCGCCGGACGATCACGGCCGTCTCGCCGGTTTCGTCGGCGAGGAGGTGGAGAACCGGGTCGGCGGTCCGGATCAGCTCCTCGGCGGTGACGGTCGATCCGTTGCCGATGATCAGTCGCGGGCCGAGCCGATAGCCGGCGCCCTGGCGGTCGATGAAGCCGAATTCGGCCAGGGTCCGGAGGTAGCGATAGATCGTCGAGATCGGGGTCTCGAGGAGGGCGCTCAGCTCATCGGCCCGGATCTCGCCGCGATCCGCGATCGTCAGGAGGACACGGAGACCGCGGGCGAAGGACGTGTCCTCATGGGCCTCCTCCGGCGGTCGATCACGCGCGGTCGTCATCGCCATTCCCCCGTGATGACCCGGCGGCCCCGTTTCCATCGAGGACTGCCCGGCCGAGAGCGTCGCGCCGAGCGGCGGCTGCCAGCGCCGAGACGTCCGGCACATGGTCGCTCATCTTGAGGAACAGGACATGGTCGCGGACTGCCCGCTCGATCGCGACGATCATGCCACCGAGCTCGACCATCTCGGCGAGCCGCCGGGCGGCGAGCGGCGCCATCGTCGTGCGGTCCTCGATCCCTTTGGCGTGGGCGGTCGAGACCACCTTGAACGAGACACGCCCGGCGAGCAGACGCGCTTCCACAGTCAGACTCTGGGCGGCGAGGCTGAGGTACGTCAAGCCCGCGTGCGCGGTGTGGTCCGGGCCCGGAATCGTCGGGAACGAATGAACCCGCCGGCGTGGCCGGCGGGTTCACGAGATTGGCGGCCGGGGAGACTAGAGCAGGCCGTTCGCCTTGAGCCAGTCGGTGGCCTCGACGGGCACGTCCTTGTGGTTGACCTGGATCTCGACGCCGATCTTGGTCAATTCCTCGGTCGTCAGCTTGGCCGTGACGGCGTCGATCAGCGCCTGGAAGGCCGCCTTGTCGCCGACCTTGGCGAGATAGTCGTTGCGGACCATCGCGGCGAGGTTCTCGGCGCCCTGGGTCTTCTTGTCGTCTTCGAGGAGCTTGAATCCGAACTGGAGGATGGCCGGCTGGGTCGAGCACAGCTCGGCGATGTCGATCGACTTGCCTTGCAGGGCCTCGGCCATCGGCCCGGAGCAGGCGTTGAGCGCCTTGCGCTTGGCGGGCGGATACGTGAAGCCGTAGCCGTCCTTGAGCGCGCCCGAGCATGAGGCATTGGTGTCGCAGTCCGCCGGCAGTCCCCATGTCAGGGTCGCCTGCTGGGCCACGAGGTCGCTGATCTTCGCGAGGCTGAACTGGGTGGCCGTGTCGGCACGGACGACAAAGGCGTTCTGGTCCTGGCCGGGGCTGATGCTGAAGACGGTCAGGCCGCCACCCTTGCCCGTGACGATCGTCTGCAGCTTGTCATGGTTCTGCTGGCCGTCGCCGGTGGTCATCGTCTTGTCGTAATACGTGAGACCGGATCCGACGTACTCCGGGACCATGTCGATCTGGCCCTGCTCGAGCGCGGGCTGGCGAACCTGCCGGGCGCCGATGTTGAAGTGGCGGTCGACCTTGTAGCCGTTCTTCTCGAGGACCTGCGCCCACATCTCGGCCACGACGGCCGATTCGTAGAAATCATCCGAGCCGATCTTGATGTCCGGCGTCGCGCCGGCGACGGACGGCGAGGCTCCGCCGCTCGAAACCGACGGTGGCACGCCGGCGGACGCGGCCTTCGAGGCAGACGGCGACGGTGTCGCTCCCGACGAGCAGGCGCCGAGCACCATCAGCAGCGACGCCCCAAGGGCGATCGTGCGGTTCAACCGCATGGGTTTCTCCTCCTTCATTGAACCGTTCCCGCTCCGGGGCCACGGAGCGGCTAGGGTAGCAGCATCGTGCGATCGTGCAGCCCCTCGTGGTCGGGGCCGCGATGGGCCTTCGATCGGGTCAGGCCGGATCGGCCGTCGGGATCGGCATGGCGACATCCGGCGGCTGGCCGCGTCGCGCTTGCTGGAGCTGGAGACCACGTGGCGTCACGCGCCGCTGGACCAGCGCCAGCACGAGATCGACGCCGATCGCCAGCGAGGCGACGAGGATGACGCCGCCGACGACCGTCGTGTAGTCCTGGTTGTGGATCCCGTCGACGATGAACCGGCCCAGGCCACCGCCGGACACGATCGCCCCGATCGTCGCCGTCGCGATCACCTGGAGGGTCGCCGTCCGGAAGCCGCCGACGATGATCGGCGAGGCAAGCGGCAGCTCGATGTTCCCGAGGATCTGGCCCTCGCGCAGGCCCATTCCGCGGCCCGCCTCCACGAGGTCGGCGTCGACCGAGCGCAGCCCCGCGTAGGCACCCACGAGGATCGGCGGGATCGCCAGCAACGTCATCGCCACGAACGTCGGGATCGGGTCGAGACCGTACTCCGGGCTCAGGGTCAGGGACACCGGCAGGATCATCACGACGAGCGCGTACGACGGCAGCGCGCGCCCGATGTTCGCGATGTTGATCGCCAGGTTGGCGAACCGCCGCGTATGGCCGATGTACAGGCCGATCGGCAGGCCGACGACCGTTGCCACGAGGATCGACGCACCGGACAGCAGGATGTGCTCGAGGAGGCGCTGCTGGATGCTGCCGGTGCCGCTGAAATGGGCCGGATCGACGAACCACCCGATGAGGTCGCTCATCAGGCCGTTCCCGCCCGGGTGCGGGCCCAGGGTGTGACGAGGCGCTCGATCCAGACCAGCAGGAGATCGGCGCCGAACGCCATCACGATCGACAGGACGGCGCCGAGGTAAATCTCGGTCAGGAAGAACCGATCAAGCCCCTCGGTGATGAAGAACCCGAAGCCGCCGAATGTTTCACCGAGGATGGAGGCGACGGTGGCGAGGCCGATGGTGGTGACCGTCGCGAGGCGGATTCCCGCGATCATCAAGGGCAGGGCCAGCGGAAGCTCGACCCTGAGGAGACGTTGCCGCCTCGTGTACCCCATGCCATCGGCCGCCTCGAGGACCTCGGCCGGGACCGAGTTGAAGCCCGCGACGTTCGCGCGAACGAGGATGAGGAGCGTGTAGGTCGTCAGCGGGATGAGCGCGGTGACGATCGTGAGGCCCGTGATCGGGCGCAGGATCGCAAACGCGGCGAGGCTCGGGATCGTGTAGAGCAGTCCGGTGATCGCGGTGAGCGGTGGATAGACGCGCGGCTGGCGATAGGCCCAGATCGCGAGGACGAGCGAGATCACGAAGCCGAGCGTCACGGCGATCGCGACGAGCTGGAAATGCTGGATGAACCGCAGGCCCATCGCCCCGACGTGGGTCGACAGCCAGCCCCAGTCGATCGAGATGGTCACGGCTCAGGCGCTCGCCGCCGACGCTGCCGGGTCGGCATCCTGATCGTCCGGGGGCGGCTCATCGATCTCGCCGGTCTCCGCCGCCGGGACCTGGTCGAAGGCGGCGGCGTGCTCGCCCTCGCGCATCTTCTCGGCGATCGTGGCGATCGACAGGAGGCCCTGGACCGCGCCGGTCCGGTCGACGACGACGCCGGTCTGGACGTCGGCGTCGAGCATCATCGAGAGGGCGTCCTTGAGCGTCGTCCGCTTGTTCAGCTGGGGCGAGCTCGGGTTGGCCATCGCCTCGGTGAGGGTTCCGTCGGCGGGGATGTCGCCGTGGGCGACCCAGCCGATCGGCTTGTTGCCGGCGTCGATCAGGAGCAGGTAGCGGAGCGGGTCGTCGAGGGCACGGCGGCGGGCATCGGCGGCGGCGTCGCCGGGTCGGGCGGTGACGGCGAGGCGGATCGGGACGTCGGATACCCGGAGCAGGGACAGCCGCTTCAGGCCGCGGTCCTGGCCGACGAAGCGGGCGACGAACTCCGACGCGGGCGCGGCAAGGATGTCGAGCGGGCGTCCGAACTGGGCGAGGATGCCGCCGGTCTGGAAGACGGCGACGAGGTCGCCCATCTTGATCGCCTCGTCGATGTCGTGGGTGACGAAGAGGATCGTCTTGGCGATCGTCTCCTGGAGCCGCAGGAATTCGTTCTGGAGGCGGTCGCGGACGATCGGGTCGACGGCACCGAAGGGCTCGTCCATGAGCATGATCGGCGGATCGGCCGCAAGCGCCCGGGCGACGCCGACGCGCTGGCGCTCGCCGCCCGACAGCTGGCTCGGGAACCGGTCGCGGTACTTCGCCGGGTCGAGCCCGACGAGGCCCAGAAGCTCCTCGGAACGCTCCTTGAGGCGGGCTTTCGGCCAGCCGAGGAGCCGCGGCACGGTCGCGACGTTCTCGCCGATCGTCTGGTGCGGGAACAGGCCGACCTGCTGGATGACGTAGCCGATGCTCCGCCGGAGCTCGGTCAGCTCACGCGTCCCGGCGTCCACGCCGTCGATGACGATCTTGCCCGCCGTCGGCTCGATCAGGCGGTTGACCATCTTGAGCGAGGTCGTCTTGCCGCAGCCGGACGGGCCGACGAGGATGCAGATCTTGCCGGCTGGGACCTTCAGCGACAGGTCGTTCACGGCACCGGGCGTCGGCTTGCCCTTGTCCTTGCCGGTCGGCACGTCGTAGCGCTTCGTCACGTGGTCGAACTCGACGACCGCGGCCTGGCGATGCTGGTCGGCCATCGGCGCTGCGATCCTCCTGGCGGGCGGGTCGGACGTGGTTTCGCGGGTGAGCGCCGACAGTACCGCATCGCGGATCGTCAGCGATACTGCCTCCCACATGAGGATCTCCGCCATCCGGATCGAACGGCTGAGGGTGCCGCTCGACCCGCCGTTCCC
>DATAIW010000212.1:0-2290 GCA_036262455.1 Candidatus Limnocylindrales bacterium
GTCGGCGCCGTTCCGTGAGGCCCTCGCGGAGGTCGCGATCGTCATCGATGACGAGCCGACCGCGCAACAGCGGCGCGAGAACGACCTCGCCGACGACGAGATGCTCTACGGCCTCTACGAGGGCGTGCCGCGGACGGAATACGGCGCCGACTGGGCGGGCGTGCCGAACCGGATCACCCTTTTCCGACTGCCGCTCGAGGAGGACTTTGCGGACCCGGCCGAGCTGGCCGACGAGGTCCGGATCACCGTCATCCACGAGCTCGCCCACCATCTCGGGATCGACGACGACCGGCTCGACGAGCTCGGCCTCTGATCGGGGCGCCGCGGTCAGGTCGACGGCGCAGGTCCGGGTCCCGGCAGCGGCGCCGCAGCCGCCAGCAGCTCACTCAGGCGTGCAACATCGATGTTGCCGCCCGACGCGACGACGGCAACCCGCTCGCCATCGGCGATCGGGATCCGCCCGAACAGGACCGCCGCGAGGGCCGCCGCGCCGGCCGGCTCGAGCACCTGCTTCATCCGCTCGAGGGCGAACCGGACGCCGGCCAGGATCGTCGGGTCATCGAGCAGGACGAGCCCGTCGAGGTAGCGCCGGCACATCGCGAGGGTGAGGATGCCGGCGAACGGCGCGGCCAGGCCATCGGCGACCGTCCGGGGCTGAATCGTCACGGGCGCGCCGGCCTCGAAGGCGAGGCTCATCGCCGCCGCGTCGACCGGCTCGACGCCGTACACGCGGATGGCGGGCCGACGCTCCTTGAGGGCGGCCGCGGTTCCCGAGATCAGCCCGCCACCGCCGACGCCGACGACGACCAGGTCGACCTCGGGCAGGTCGTCGAGGATCTCCAGACCGACCGAGCCGTGACCGGCGATGACCGGAGCATCCTCGAACGGGTGAACGAACGTCAGGCCGCGCTCGTCGCGAATCCGCTCGAGAGCCTGGAATGCCTCGCCGACGTGCTCACCCTCGAGGACGACCTCGGCGCCGTAGCCGCGACAGGCGGCGACCTTCGTCGGGTTGGCCCCGACCGCCATGACGACCGTGACCGGGACGCCGGCTTCGTGACCGGCCCAGGCGTAGGCCTGCCCGGCATTCCCCGCCGACATCGTGATCGCGCCGCGGGCCCGCTGCGCCGGATCGAGCGAGGCGATCCGGTTCGTCATCCCGCGGGCCTTGAACGAGCCCGTCTTCTGGAGATGCTCTGCCTTCAGGTAGAGCCGGCCGTCGGCGAGCCGCGGCCCGCCGGACTCGGCCACGAACCGCGCCGCTGTCGCGCTCGACAGGAGCGGCGTCCGATGGACCCGGGCGGCGATCCGCACGCGTGAGGCCAGGATGTCGTCGAGCCCGACGAGGCGGTCGGCGGTCGTCATCGGCCGAGTATGCCGTCCTCGGGCGGGACGGGAGTCAGAACCGCACGATTGCCTATTCCATACTTGCGTGTTTGCGCAAACAGTGACATGATCGACGCGATGTTGGACACCGCCCCTCTCGTCTCGTCGAGCGAGTTCGATCGCCAGCGGTACGCCGCGGTCGGTCGGGCGCTGGCCGACCCGAAGCGCCTCTGCGTGCTCGAGTCGCTGGCCGCCGGCGAGGTGTCGGTGAGCGATCTCTCGACGCGGGTCGGGTGCCAGGTGCCCAACATGAGCCAGCACCTCGCCGTCCTCCGCAGCGCGGGTCTCGTCCAGAGCCGGCGCGACGGGTCGACGGTCTTCTACCGGCTCGCCGACGTCCGCGTCCTCGAGGCCTATCGGCTCATCCAGAGCCTTGCCGGCCAGGGCGGCTGACGAACCCCGATCGTCCGAAGCAGCACCCGCGCGCATCTCGCGGGAAGAAAGGAACCAACCCCATGTCCATCCAGCACGCGACGGACGACACCTTCGAGCAGCTCGTTCTCAAGAACGACAAGCCGGTCGTCGTCGACTTCTGGGCCACCTGGTGCGGACCATGCAAGATGGTCGCCCCGGAGATGGAGAAGATCGCCGCCAAGTACGAGGGCTCGGTCGACGTCGTCAAGGTCGACGTCGACGCCAACCCCCGGATCTCGCAGGCGTTCAACATCATGAGCATCCCGACGATCGCCTTCTTCCGGCCCGGCCAGCAGCCGATGGGCGTGGCGGGCGCCCGGCCGATGGAAGCGCTCGAAGCCCAGTTCGGCCTGGCCCAGTACGCGACCGAGGCTCCCAAGACCGCCGCGACGGAGGCCTGACCGCCCGAACTCGCTGCAACAGCGACCGACGCCGCCCGGATCCGGGCGGCGTCGGTCGCTGTTGCAGCGAGTTCGGGCGGTCAGGCCTC
>DATAIW010000213.1:0-1933 GCA_036262455.1 Candidatus Limnocylindrales bacterium
ATCGCCGCGCCCCGCGCCAAGGTCTGGGCGTTCGTCATCGATCCGAACCAGGTCGGCCAGTGCGGCCCCGGCGTCGAGTCGATCGAGGTCATCGATGACACCCATTTCAAGGCGACCGCCAAGGTCGGGATCGGGTTCATCAGTGCCCGTTTCATCGTGAACATGGAGATGGCCGAGCTGACACCGCCGGACCAGGCGATCATCAAGGCCCACGGCCAGGCGCCCGGCAGCGCAGTCGATGCCACGGCCTCGATGAATCTCAGCGACGGGGAGAACGGCGGCACCCGGATGGATTGGAGCGCGGATGTCGCGATCGCCGGGAGCCTCGCCTCGCTCGGTGCGCGGCTCATCGAGGGCACGGCGAACAAGATGATCGGGCAGACGTTCGACTGCATGAAATCGAAGCTCGAGGCTTGACGGAGGCGGGCTCGACCGTGGGCTCCGCGGCGCACCCGGCGAGGCTCCTGGGTGGGCTTGCCGACGCGGTCCCGCACCTGGTCTGGGTGGCGACGCCGGACGGCGTCGTGCGTGAGTACAGCCGCCGGATCGAGGCCTACGCCGCCGCCGGCGTCGAGACCGACGACGGGTGGCGCTGGGAGTCGATGGTCCATCCCGACGATGTCCCGGGCACCGTCGCCGCCTGGTCCGCGGCGCTCGCCGGAGGGTCGGAATACGAGCACGAGCATCGGCTGCGGATGGCCGACGGAACGTGGCGCTGGCACCTGAGTCGCGGGATCGCGATGCCGGCCCCGGGCGGCGAGGGCTCCCTGTGGTACGGGACGGCCACCGACATCCACGCCGTGCGCGACGCCGAGGAACGGCTGCGGCGCACCCAATCTGCCCTGGCGGTCGCGATGCGCGGCGGCCGGATGGGCTGGTGGCAGCGCGACCTCGCCACCGAGGTCGTGACGTGGAGCCCGGAGCTCGAGGCGCTCTTCGGCCTGGAGCCGGGCGCGTTCCAGGGCGACGAGAGCCGGTTCCTGTCGTTGGTCCACGAGGATGACCGGCCCGCGATCGGAGCCGCCGTCGCCGAAGCGATCGCCACCGGCGGCGATTACGTCGTCGAGTTCCAGTTCCAGCGGTCCGATGCCACCTGGGGCTGGATGGAGGGTCGGGGCCGGGCCACGTATACCGACGGCCGGCCGTCGGTGCTCTCCGGCATCGGCATCGACATCACCGAGCGCAAGCAGGCCGAGGAGGCGATCCGCGCCCGGGAGGAGCGCCTCCGGCTCGCCGCCGAGGCAGGCGAGTTCGGCCTGTACGACTACGACCTCGAGCATGGCGGGATGTACTGGTCGCCCGAGCTCCAGCGGATCCTGGGCACGGACGGCGCGAGCTCGCCCGAGGATGCGGCCATCCATCCGGACGACCGCGAGGCGACTCTCGAACGTTTCGCCGCGGCGCAGTCGCCCCTGAGCGGCGGATCGTTCGACTTCGAGTACCGGATGGTCCGGCCCGACGAGAGCATCCGCTGGGTCTCGACCCATGGCCAGACCTACTTCTCGGAACCCGAGCCCAGCCCGACCCGGCGGCCGCTCCGCTCGATCGGGGTCGTCGTGGACGTCACGGAGCGGAAGCAGGCCGACGAGCTCCGCGACGTCTTCGTCGGGATGCTCAGCCACGAGCTCCGGACGCCCGTCACCGCGATCTACGGCGGGAGCCAGGTCCTCCGTCGTGAGCACATCGACGAGGCGACGCGGCAGGAGATCATCGCCGACATCATCAGCGAGAGCGAGCGTCTCGAGCGGCTCGTCGAGAACCTCCTGGTCCTCGCCCGGGCCGAGCGGCATGCCGTCGTCGGTGGCCAGGACCCGGTCCTGATCCGGCCGATCCTGACCCGGGTCGTCGCGGAGAAGCGGCGGCGCTGGCCGGGCTCCGTCCTGGAGGTCGAGGTCGAGCCGGGTCTGCCGCCGGTCACCGGCGACGATGCCTC
>DATAIW010000214.1:0-4421 GCA_036262455.1 Candidatus Limnocylindrales bacterium
GACGATCAACCGGATGAACGACCTCGTCTCGACCTTCCGCCTCGAGGGCAGCATCCTGCTCGACGGCCAGAACCTGTACGCCGACGGCGTCGACGCGGTGGAGCTCCGCCGCCGGGTCGGGATGGTCTTCCAGAAGCCGAACCCCTTCCCCAAGTCGATCTTCGACAACGTCGCGTTCGGAGCGCGGATCAACGGCTATACGGGCAACATCGGCGAGCTCGTCGAGGAGAGCCTCCGTCGCGCCGCCCTCTGGGACGAGGTCAGGGACAAGCTCAAGCAGAGCGGCCTGTCGCTGTCCGGCGGCCAGCAGCAGCGCCTGTGCATCGCCCGGGCGATCGCGACCGAGCCCGAGGTCATCCTCATGGACGAACCGTGCTCTGCGCTCGATCCGCGGGCGACCCTCCAGATCGAGGAACTGATGGCCGAGCTGAAGACGCAGTACACGATCGTCATTGTGACCCACAATATGCAGCAGGCCGCGCGAGCCTCCGATCGGACCGCGTTCCTGACGATGGGCGATGACCGGGCCGGCTATGTCGTCGAACAGGACCGAACGGTGGAGATCTTCACCAATCCGAAGAACCAGCTGACCGAGGACTACGTCTCGGGACGGTTCGGGTGAGCGGATCGCAAACGAGGGCCGACCGATGACTGACGACCGACCGCCCAACACATCGCAGCGCGAGGCGTCCCAGGCGGTCGCCGAGGCGTTGACGGTCGCGGCCGATGCGGTGGCCCATATGAATGAGGCGCATCCGCCCCGCCCCGGCCTTGACCAGGAGATGCGCCAGGTCAAGGACGGGATCCTCCGGATGGGCTCCCTGGTCGAGGAGGCCATCCGGGCCGCGATCGACGCTTTGGCGCGACACGACGCGGCGGCTGCCCTGGCCGTGATCATCGCCGACTCGCGGATCAACGAGATGCAGCGGGACGTCTCGGCCATGATCACCAAGGCGATCGCCACCCAATCGCCGGTTGCCCGGGATCTCCGCTTCCTGCTGTCCCTGGATCACGTGGGTTACGAGCTTGAGCGGATGGGCGACCACGCCGCATCGGTCGCGAAACAGGTTCGCAAGCTCGCGCCGGAGCCGCCGCTGAAGCGCTATGTCGACCTGCCGGCCATGGGCGAGCTCGCCGCCACACTCGTCGGAGAGATCCTGCGGGCCCTCGTCGACATCGACGTCGTGGCCGCCCGTGAGGTGGCCGCGCGCGATGACGACATCGACCTGCTCTACCACCGGACGTTCGACGAGGTCGTCAACCTGATGCGGGCGGATCCTGACAACGTCGAGCGCGGCACGCGGATCCTCTTCGCCGCCCACTACCTCGAGCGGATCGGCGATCGAGTCACCAACATTGCCGAGGATGTGGTGTTCCTCGCCAGCGGCCAGATCGAAGACCTCAACCCATGAGTGGCCGGCCCATCCGGGTGCTGTTCGTGTGCACCGCCAACGCGTCGCGCTCGATCCTCGCCGAGGCGCTCCTGCGGCGTGTCGGCGGCGACGCGTACGAGGTCCATTCGGCCGGCATCGAGCCGACCGTGGTCCATCCGCTCACCCGCCGGGTGCTCGAGGCGGCGGGGTTCGACCATGAGTGGGCCGCGGCCAAGCACGTCAACGACTTCGCCGGCCAGCCCTTCGCCTACGTCGTGACCCTCTGCGACGACGCCCGGCTCGTCTGCCCGATCTTCCCCGGTGCCGACCAGTCGATGCACTGGGGATACCCCGAGCCGGCCTCGGTCGAGGGGGACGAGGCCGCCCGGCTGCTCGCCTTCGAGCGGGTGTTCACGTCGCTCGCCGAGCGCGTCCGTCAGTTCGTCGTGGTCACGGGTCGCAAGGCGTCGGCCGTCCCGGGCTGATCCCGAATGGGTGACGCGGACGCTGCGCCGATCCGGATCCTCGTCCTGTGCACCGGCAACAGCTGCCGCTCGATCCTGGCTGAGGCGCTGTTCCGCGAGCTCGGCGGTCCGCGGATCGCGATCGAGTCGGCCGGGAGCCAGCCGGCGGGTGCCGTCAATCCGCGAACGATCCAGGTCCTCGACGAGGCCGGGATCGACCATGCCTGGGCCCGCTCGAAGTCGATGACCGAGTTCCTCGATCAGGAGTTCGACCATGTCCTGACCGTCTGCGACGATGCCGCCGAGGCCTGCCCGGTCTTCCCGGGCCCGGCGGTTCGGACCCACTGGAGCATCCCCGATCCGGCCGGGGCCACCGGCACCGAGGAGGAGCAGGTCACGGTCTACCGGGCGACCCTGGCCGACCTCCGCGGGCGGATCGCGCCATTCCTCGCTACCCTCGAGAGGTGAGCCCGACCGACCGCCGCCATGACCTCCAGCTCCATCTCCTGCGCCATGCCGATGCCGGCGATCCCGCGGGCTGGGCCGGCGACGACGCGCTCCGGCCGCTGAGCGAGAAGGGCGAGCTCCAGGCGGAGCGGCTCGGCTCGTTCCTCGCCGAGATCGGTTTCCAATCGGACGCGATCGTCAGCTCTCCGAAAGTCCGGGCGAGGCGCACGGCGGAGATCGTCGGGGGCGCGATCGGGGTCGGCGTCCAACTCGACGAACGGTTGGCCGGCGGGTTCGATCCGGAGACCCTCGACGCGATCCTGGCCGACGCGGGCAACCCGGGCCGGCCCGTCGTCGTCGGCCACGATCCGGACTTCAGCCAGGTCCTCGGCTGGCTGGCCGACGCCGATGGCCTGACGATGAAGAAGGGCGCCTTCGCTCGGGTCGACGTCCGCGGGGTGGTGGCCGACGGGCGCGGGACCCTGCGCTGGCTCGTGCCGCCGGACCTGCTCGACCGCGAGCGGCGCTGACAGTCAGGCGCGCGCGGACGGTGCAGCGGGGCCGCGGCTGGTCCTGCGGAGGGTGCCGGCCGGGATGACCTGGGGCGCACCGAGGAGCTCGCCGGCGAGCGCCCGGAGCCGATCCGCCGCCGACGGCACGATCCGGTAGTAGATCCAGGTCCCCCGCCGCTCAGGCTCGATCACGCCTGCTTCCTTGAGGATCCGGAGATGGTGCGAGACCGTCGGCTGGCTGACGTCGCAGCACGAGGTGAAGTCGCAGGCGCAGACCTCGCCGCCGCCGGTCAGCTCGCGGACGATCGACAGCCGGGTCGGGTGGCCGAGCGCCTGGAGGAGCTGGACATCGGGGTCGATCAGGGTCGTCTTCGCACGGGGCATGAGGGCATTCTATCGACGCCGATCTATATTGACAACTATCAATATATGGCGCTAGGATGAGCACATACCAGAAAGGAGTGCCCCATGGACACGAATCTTGCCGCCTGGATGATCGCCGGCGGCCCCCGGATCGAGCTCAAGGCGACGCAGCGCGATCGAGAGCAGCTGTACGCCCTCCGCGAGAGCCAGCGCGTCGAGCGCGTCAGCCTGATCGACCGCCTGCGTGGCATCGCCCGGGCCCGCCAGGCCGACACCGACCTGGTCTGCTGCCCCGCCTGATCGCCAGACCGCGCCACAACGCCACCCGAGGAGACCCACCACGATGCTCGACCAGGCCGCCACGACCTCCGACCAGGACCGGATCCACGACGAGGTCCGCGCCCGTTATGCCGAAGCCGCCGTCGCCGCTGAACTCCACCGTTCCGATTCGGCCGCCCAGGCTTCGTGTTGCGGACCCGACGGAACGGCGGTCTTCGGCGAGATCCTGTACGACGCGGCCGATCGCGCCCAGCTTCCCGAGGCGGCGGTCCTCGCCAGTCTCGGCTGCGGCAATCCGATCGCGGTCGCCGATCTTCGACCGGGCGAACGGGTCCTCGACCTCGGCTCGGGCGGCGGGATCGACGTGATCCTCTCGGCCCGCCGGGTCGGCCCGACCGGTCGTGCGATCGGGTTGGACATGACCGACGAGATGCTCGCCCTGGCCCAGCGCAACGCTGCCGAGGCCGGTCTCGACAACGTCGAGTTCGTTCGCGGCACGATCGAATCGATCCCGCTCCCGGCTGCCTCGGTCGACGTCGTCATCAGCAACTGCGTCATCAATCTCGCGGCTGACAAGGCGGCGGTGTTCGCCGAGATCGCCCGGGTCCTCCGGCCCGGTGGTCGGGTCGGCGTGAGCGACGTCGTCGCCGACGACACCCTCAGCCCGGCGGACCGCGCCGAGCGCGGCTCCTACAGCGGCTGCATTGCCGGAGCCCTCTCCTTCGCCGAGTACCGGGCGGGCCTGGCCGCGGTCGGACTGGTCGACGTGTCGATCGAGCCGACGCACGCGGTCGCCGACGGACTCCATGGCGCGATCATCAAGGCGACCCGACCGCTCGAGCCCGTTGCCGAGCTGCCGGCGATGCCGGTCCTGCCGCGGGCCGTCGCGATGCTCGATGCATCGGCCGGCGGCTGCGGCTGCGGCTCCGAGGGCTGCTGCTGAGCCTCTACGGGGCTCGTCGGGGCTCAGCAGCAGCCCTCGG
>DATAIW010000215.1:0-28737 GCA_036262455.1 Candidatus Limnocylindrales bacterium
CCTGTCGATCCGGCGCTGAAGCCGATCGATCGAGTAGGCGCCGTCGATGAAGGTCTCGATTGTCGAAGCCGACAGCAAGCCGGCATAGGTGTCACGCCATGCCGCTTCAGCCACGTCTCGCACGGAGGCGGCGTCGTCCACGTCCGCATCACGCACGGTCAACGGCACGGTTCGGTCGGTCCAGTCAGCGTCCGCGCTGCGCATCGGCCATCTCGCGGGCGATATCGCGCTTGGCGTCGCGGTCGGCGATGTCGCGGCGCCGGTCGTACAGGTTCTTGCCGCGCGCCAGACCGAGCTCGAGCTTGGCCCGGCCCTTGCCGGTCAGGTACAGCCGGAGCGGGACGATCGTCTGGCCCTTGGCCTTCGTCCGGCCGAGCAGCTCGTCGATCTCCGAGCGGTGGAGGAGCAGCTTCCGGATCCGCTTCGGCTCGTGGTTGTAGCGGTTCGCCTGCTCGAACGGGGCGATGTGGGCGCCGATCAGCCACGCCTCATCGCGCTCGATCCTGGCGTATGCGTCGGACAGGTTGACCTTGCCGGCCCGGATCGACTTGATCTCCGTCCCGGTCAGGACGATGCCCGCCTCGAACGTCTCGTCGATGGTGAAGTCGTGACGCGCCCGCCGATTGAGGGCGATCGTCTTCTCGTCAGCCACGTGGGTTCCTTGTGGTCACGCCGCCTTGGGCGCAGAAGTGTCGTTCATTTCGGCCGTGCCCGCGACTGCGTTCGACAGCCGAACGTCTCGCCCCAGAGCGCAGGAAAGCCGGCCCTAGGGCCGGCTTCCTTAGCGTTCCCACCCACAGGGGTGACCGACTAGACGGCCATCTCCTGCGAGGTGGTGCAGCTACGCGTACTGTCGATCACTGCACATCACCTCCTTTCGTTCCGCGCCACCGTACAGGAACCGCGGGCAGCGTGCAAGCACTCCGCGAACGCGCAGATTCGCAGCCGTTGCGCGTCGTCGCCAGGTGCCTCAGGCCGCCCGCGACAGGGCGCTCGGAAGGGATGCGGACGCCTTCGTCAGGAGCTCGACGGCCTTGTCGAGGACCGGATCGTTGGTCGGTCCGGCGTCGGCGGGCGTCGCGACCGGAACGTCCGGGATGATCCCGACATGGTGGATCCAGTGCTTGTCGGGGGTCAGCCACTTGGCGATCGTCAGCTTCAGCGCCGAGCCGTTCTGGAGCTGGATCCACTGCTGGACGGTGCCCTTGCCGAATGATGTCTCGCCGACGATCGTCGCCCGCTTCCGGTCCTGGAGAGCACCCGCCACAATCTCGCTGGCCGAGGCGGAGCCCTTGTCGACGAGGACGATGAGCTTGATCGACGCGTCGGTCGCGATCCCCTGGCCGGTCGAATCGGTCTCGACCTGGGCGCCGTCGGCGTCCTGCTCCCAGAAGATCGGGCCGTCCTTGATGAACTCGCTCGCGATCGACCGCGCCGCCGTGACATACCCGCCCGGGTCGCCGCGCAGGTCGAGGATGATCGCCTTCTTGCCGGCCTTGAGGTCGGCCTGCAGGGCGTCGTGGAACTTCGTCTGCGAGTTGTCGGAGAAGCCGGTGACCGCGATGTACCCGATGGTCCCTTCGGCGAGGTCCCTGGCGATGACCTCCTTGGAGACGATGACGTCGCGGACAACCTTGATGTCGATCGGCGCCGCCTTGTCACGGACGATCGAGAGGACGACCTCGGTCCCCTTCTTGCCGCGGATCTTGTTGCGGGCGCCGTCGACGGTCAGGCCGTCGAGCGACGTGCCGTCGACCGCCACGATCGTGTCGCCGGCCTTGACCCCGGCCTTCTCCGACGGCGAGCCTTCGATCGGGGTGACCACCACGAGCTGGCAGTCGGGTCCGAGGGTCGTGCAGTCAGACGACACACCCTTCGCGTCATGCGTCCCGATCTCGGCCCCGATCCCTTCGAACTGGCCCGACAGGTCCTGCAGCCCCTGGCTGTACTGGTCGGGGGTCAGGTAGGCCGAGTACGGGTCGCCGAGCGAGTCGACCATGCCCTTGATCGCGCCGTCGATCAGGCTCTGCTGGGTCTCGCCGCCGAGGGCGAACCGCTTGGTGATCGTGTCGTAGCTGTCCCAGAACGGCTGGAACGCCTGCTCCGAGGCGACGGGCGTGCCCGGCTGCTCGATGCTCCGCTGGCCGACGAGGAAGCCGGACACGAAGAGCGCGCCGCCGGCGAGGACGGAGACCACGACCATGGCGATCGCCAGGATCGGCCCGCGCACGCTCGAGGAGGGACGGCCGCCGGCCGGAGCCGGAACGGGCTGGGTCGGCACCGCGTCGATCGGGCCGGCGCCGGCAGGATCCGCGTGATCCGCGTCGAGAGCGTCCGATGGCGGGCCGACCGCCGGATCGGTGGTGAGCCCGGGATCGGGCACGGAGGAGTCGGAAGGGAGCATCGAGGACGTGGTTCTCCGCTTTGATGAGCCGGCGGGCTTGACAGGTTACACCCGCGGTTGAGCGATGCTACGTTCGGTGGACGGCCGTCGGATGGTCCGTGAACGGAACTTCACGCAAATGTGGTGCGCCGTTACCGGATGAGATAGGTCCGGACCGAAAGCCACGACCCGAGCACGCCGAGACCGAGACCAGCCGACGTCACGATGACCACGAGGTCGCGCGCCAGCGAGCCGAAGCTCAGTGGCAGGACCCGGAAGAAGTCGACCATGAAGCCGCCGATCGGGTCGGCCAGGAAGTACAGCCCGATCAGGGTGATCGCGGCCCCGAACAGCCCGACCATGGCGCCCTCGAACACGAATGGCCAGCGGATGAATGCGTCGGACGCGCCGACGAGCCGCATGATCTCGATCTCTTCCGCGCGCGCGACCACCGCGAGGCGGATCGTGTTCACGATGATGAACAGCACGATCACGCCGATCACGACGAGGATCACGCTGCCGGCCGTCCGCATGATGTCGGTGACCGTCTTGACGTTCTTTGCCGTGTCCTTCGTGTCGAGGACGTTCCTGACTGCGGGGTTGAGGTTCGGCTGCAGCGCGGCCGCGACCGGGCTGGCGAAGCTCGGGTCGGTCAGCTTGATCTCGTAGCTCGGCGGGAACGGGTTCGAGTCGAGGACCTTGGAGAGGTCCTCGCGACCCTGGTTCTTCATGCTCTGCTGGAAGCGCGCGAGGGCCTCCTCGCGGGTGACCAGGGTGGCCCCCGCGACTCCGGGCAATGCCTTGATCGTCGTGGCCAGGTTCGTGATGTCGACCTGGCTGGCGTCGACCTTCATGTTCACCTGGACCTCGACCTTCGACTCGGTGAAATCGAGGGCCGACAGCAGGCCGGTCTGGATGATCCAGAAGCCGGACAGCAGGAGGAGCATCAGGACCATCGTCGCCGTCGCGGCGAGGGACATCAGGGCGTTCCGCCAGAATCCCTGCCAGGCGCGGCGGAGGCTGAACACGACGAAGCCGATCATCGGCTGCCGCTCGACAGGCGCGGGCGGCAAGGGCGACAGGCTGGGTTCGGCGTCATCAGCGGCTCAATCCGAACGGTGGTAGGCGCCGCCGACCTCGTCGCGGATCACCCGGCCCTCCTCGAGGGCGACGACGCGCTTGCGGAGGGCAGTGACGACGTCGGCGTCGTGGGTCGCCATGAGGACCGTGACCCCGAGCTCGTTGATCCGCAGGAGCAGCTGGATGATCTCCCAGCTGATCAGCGGGTCGAGGTTGCCGGTCGGTTCGTCGGCGATGATCAGCCGTGGGTCGTGGACGAGCGCCCGCGCGATCGCCGTCCGCTGCTGCTCGCCGCCCGACAGCTGGCTCGGGATCTGGTTGCGCTGAGCGGTCAGCCCGACGAGGGCGAGGACCCGATCGACCGCGGGCCGGATCTTGCGGCGCGGTGAGCCCGTGACCTCGAGGGCGAACGCGACGTTCTCCCAGACGTTCTTGGTCGGCAGGAGCTTGAAGTCCTGGAAGACGATCCCGATCTTGCGCCGGACCTTCGGGACCGCCCGCCGCGGCAGCTTCGCGAGGTCGTGGCCGTCGAGGATCACCTGGCCCTGGGTCGCGATCTCGTCGCGGATCAGCAGCTTGATGATCGTCGACTTGCCGGCGCCGCTCGGTCCGACGAGGAAGACGAAGTCGCCTTCCGGGATCACGAGATCGACATCGCGAAGTGCCGTCTTCCCGTTGGGATAGGTCTTCGTGACGTCGTGCAGCACGAGGACGGTGCGGTCGACCGCGGACCGATCGCGACCGCGACGGAGGAGTCGCTCGCGCACGGAGCGCGTCGTGGCGGTCGGGACGGGGGCGAGGGTCAAGAGCGGCTCCACGGTCTGGCAGTCGGCTGGCCGGCGCGATGGTCGGCCAGCGGGACTCCGTCCGGGGGCATGTCAGGGGGAGCCACGTCGATCCCGAGGCTACCACCTCGGGCCAATCGCGTCGCGCGCGGCCGCCGTCTCAGAGCAGCCCGGGCGACATCGGGATGTAGCGGGAGAAGTCGGCGAACGGGCGATCCCAGCACAGCAGCACCGGGAAGCCGTCGAACCGGAAGCCGGCGCGGAGGAGCGGGACGACCGCTTCACCCGCCGTGCCCGGAACCCACAGGCCGAAGGCGCCGCGTGGCCTGACTTCGTGGACGAGATGTCCGACGACCGGTCCGAGCAGAGCCGCCTCGCGGACGGCGATCGGCCCGACACGACCGGCCTCCGAGCTGTACCCGTAGGCGACGGCCCGTCCCCCCCGGTCCCGGAAGAGGAAACCGATTCGGCCTTCTCGGGCATGGAACCGGTGATCCGCAGTCCGGCTGAACCCGGCGGCGTCGCGGTCCAGAGCGTCGAGCTCGGCGGCCAGGGCGGATCGACCGAGGCCGTCCCCGGCGTCGCCGACCTCCGCGAAGGCGATCGCCTCGACGCCGGCCGGCAGCGGCCCGAACCCGCCGTCGCGCGTCGGCAGGCCGACGAGCCGGAGGAGCGGGATCCGGGGGACCATCCCGAGCGAGGCGTACAGCCCGTTCGAGATCGGCTGGGCGGTGTCGGTCGAGGTCGCCCGCGTCACCGACGCGCTCGAATCGCTCGACCCTTCAGGGGCGACCGCCGCCAGGAGCGCCCGGCCCAGCCCGCGTGCCTGGGCGGCCGGCCGGACGAAGAGCATCGAGAGGTACCACAGGTCGTCGCGCCGGACGACGACGACGAATGCGTCGATCAGGGCGGGCTCGCCGGTCCCGTCGCCAGACGGCCGGGCTTCCGGCGCCGCGGCGACGAGGAACGTGGTCGGGTCGGTCGCATGGAGGTGGCCGTACAGCCGCAGGAGTGACGCGAGGTCGTCCGGGATCTCCGGCTGGGCGAGCCGACCGAGGTAATCGTTCAGCGATTCCCGCCAGATCGCGGCACAGGTCGGGAGGTCATCGGGTGTCGCCCGCCGAATGCGATGGCCCGACGTGGTGAGGATCTCCGTGCCACCGCGTGGGCCGGCGGTCATTCCTCGTCGGCCTCGTCCGGCGGGCCGCCGGCGAGACCGCCGCCCGTCGCCAGTCGCTCCAGCTCGGCCTGCATGAACGCATCGAGATCGCCGTCGAGGACCGCCTGGGTGTTGCCGGTCTCGTGGGCCGTCCGGAGGTCCTTGACCATCTGGTACGGGTGGAGGACGTAGCTTCGGATCTGGTTCCCCCAGCCGGCCTCGACATGCTCGCCCTTGAGCTTGCGAACCTCCGCCTCCTGCTCCTCGAGGGCCCGCTCGAGAAGACGCGCCTTCAGCACCCGGATCGCCATCTCCTTGTTCTGGGTCTGGCTCCGCTCGTTCTGGCTCTGGGCGACGATACTCGTCGGGAGGTGGGTCAGCCGGACCGCGGAGTCGGTCTTGTTGACATGCTGGCCGCCGGCCCCCTGGGAGCGGAAGGTGTCGACCCGGATCTCGTCCCAGTTGAGCTCGATCTCGATGTCGTCGTCGGCTTCCGGCAGGACCTCGACCAGGGCGAACGTCGTCTGGCGCCGTTTCTGCGAGTCGAACGGGCTGATCCGGACGAGACGGTGGACGCCGCGCTCGGCCCGCATCCAGCCATAGGCGGCCCGCCCGTCGATCTCGACCGTGGCGCTCTTGATGCCGGCCTGCTCGCCCTCCTGCTGGTCGACGATCTCGGTCTTGAACCGGTGGCGCTCCGCCCAGCGGAGGTACATCCGGAGGAGCATCTCCGCCCAGTCGGTCGCCTCGGTCCCGCCGGCCCCGGCGCTGATCGTGAGGATCGCCCCACCCTGGTCGTACTCACCGGAGAAGAGGAGGGCGGTCCGCTCGCGACCGAAGTCCGCCTCGAGCGCGGCGACCTCCCGATCGAGCTCGGCGGTCAGCTCGGCATCGCCGGATTCCTCGACAAGCTCGAGGGTCGTCAACAGGTCGTCGGCGCGGCCCTCGAAGCCGCGCCACAGCTCGACGTCGGAGCGGAGGCCGTTCGCCTCGCGGAGGACCTTCTGGGCGGACCGCTGGTCGTCCCAGAAGCCGGGCTCGCTGGTCAGCGCCTCGAGCTGCGAGACGCGGCGTTCCTTGACCTCGAGGTCAAAGATGCCCCGAGGTCGACCGAATCCGCTCGACCAGGTCGCGAACCGTGGAGGCGTCCACTCAGTTGCGAGCCTGGAGGTCCTGGAGCAGGATCGGACGGAGCTCGATCAGACGCAGGGCCGACTTGCTCCGGGCGACGACGGGGTTCACGCAGGGACAGTAGCTGTTGTGAGGGCAGACGCCGCAGTTGCCGTCACAGTCGAGGGCCGTCCCGTAACTGCACGAGCGGCAGTCACGTTCACAGGCAATGAGATCGACGAATGACGCTTCCTCGGCCTGCTTCAACTCGTCCCTCTCTCTGAACTGGCGCAGGGTTGGGGGCGCGGCGCATGACGTGGCTCAGGGGATTCTGACCGATCCAGGGGCCTGCGCGGATTGGGCGGAGTATAGGGCCTTGGTCTCCTCCGGCCAAGAGGGAGAACCCGGAAGTTTCGCGGTTCGAGCCGATTTGGCCATCACCCGGGGGGGCCGAATGGAGGCCCGATCAACGACGTCGCGAATCCACGACGCCCGGGACTCAGGGCGTCTCGCCGGTGACGAAGTACAGCGTCAGCCCGCCGAGCTCGTGGGCCGTCGATCGGAGCCGATCGTCGAAGGTCAGGTCGCTCGGGCTCGTCGCCGTCGGTGAGCCGTACGCCGTGATCCCCTCGTCGCGGGCGATGCGCAGGACTCGCAGCATGTGGGTCCGGTCGGACACGAAGATCGCGGTCTGCAGACCGCGAACGTGAATGATCGTGGCCGCGCCGCGAAGCGATTCGAGCGTGGTTCGGCCACGATCCTCGGCGAGGATCGCGGCGTCCGGCACGCCGCGACCGATCGCGTAGGCGCGGGCGGTGGCCGCCTCGGTCGTGATGTCGAGGTCGAGCTTTCCGCCGGTCACGATCAGGTAGCGCGCCACGCCGTCTCGGTACAGATCGATGGCGTGGTCGAGACGAGCCTTCAGGATCACCGATGGCCGGCCGTTGTACTGGGCAGCGCCGAGGACGACGATCGCATCGGCCCTCGGCCGGTCGTCGTGATTGCCGACGTCCCAGATCCGATAGCTCGCCCAGCCGGCGACGAGCACGGCGGCGACGATACCGGCGAGGAGCAGTCGGCCGAGGTTCCGGATCATGCCGGCCGCGACGGCCGGAGCCCCGGCAGCGGATCGCGCGGGACCGCGACCAGTCGGACGCCGTCGAGCGGGACGTTGACGTTGACGAGTCGGGCGCCGTCGAGCGGGACGTCAGCGTCGGTGGGCCGCCGGTTCAGCGCCCGTGACACTTCTTGTACTTCTGACCGGAGCCGCACCAACACGGATCGTTCCGTCCGATGCGGGCGCCCGTCGGGGTGAATCCGGGCTTCGCCTGGCCGGCCGGCACGCTCCGTCCGTTGCCGCTCGTCTCGAGGCGGGCGGCCGCCATGGGATCGCGCGGCAGGCCGCCCGCCACCACCGGGCCGACGGGCCTGGGACCGGCCGGGCGTCCACCGCCCGCGGACGTCGCGCTGGAGCCGCTCGTCGAGGTCGCCGCGCCAGGCCGCGAACCCCCGCTCGCGGCCGCGGTGAGGGCGCGGGCGCCGGCGGCGAGGCTCTGGTCGAGGTCCGACTCGCCAGGCGGCGGCGTCCGGGTCACGGTGACCCGGAAGATCGTCGCGGCGACCTGGTGGCGGATGAGGCCGCGCAGCTCGCCGTAGAGCTCGAACGCCTCCCGGCGGAACTCGTTGAGGGGATCCTGCTGGGCGTAGCCGCGGAGGCCGATGCCGCGCCGCATGTCGTCGATCTCGGTCAGGTGCTCGACCCACAGGGAGTCGATCGTCCGGAGCAGGACGTGGCGCTCGACAAGGCTCCAGTCGGCCTCGCCGATCTCCGCGGCGCGGGCCTCGAGCCGGGCCTCGGCCATGTCGAGCAGGTGCTCGAGGATCTCCTCGCGGCTGCCGATCTCCCAGAGCTCGTCCTCGGATGTCCCGGGGCCGTCGAGACCCATCGCCTTGAGCGCCGCAGCGAGCGCCTCCATGCCCCAGTCGTCGGGCGTGTCGCCCGACAGGTGGTCGGCCACGAGCGTTCGGACGTCCTCGTCGAGGAACGTCCGGACCGTCTCGCCGAGGTCCTCGTTGCGCAGCACCTTGTCGCGTTCGGCATAGATCGTCTCGCGTTGGCGGTTGATCACGTCGTCGAACTCGACGACGCGCTTGCGCATGTCGAAGTTGAAGCCCTCGACCCGGCTCTGGGCGCTCTCGATCGTCTTGCTGACGAGACGGCTCTCGATCGCGACGTCGTCCTCGAGGCCCATCCGCTCCATCAGCCCGGCGACGCGGTCCGAGGCGAACCGCTTCATCAGGTCGTCCTCGAGGGACAGGTAGAAGCGCGACGAGCCGGGATCGCCCTGGCGGCCGGCTCGGCCGCGGAGCTGGTTGTCAATCCGGCGGCTGTCGTGACGCTCGGTGCCGATGATGTGCAGGCCGCCGACGCCGACCACGCGCTCGTGGTCCTCGTCGGTGGTCGTCCTCGCCTCGGCGAGGGCCGCGGCGTAGGTCTCCTTGTCGACCTCGGCCGGGTTCAAGCCGCGCTTGTGGAGGTTCTCCGAGGCAAGACCCGCCGGGTTGCCGCCGAGGAGGATGTCCGTGCCGCGCCCAGCCATGTTGGTCGCAATCGTGATCGCCCCGGTCCGGCCGGCCTGGGCGACGATCCCCGATTCCTTCTCGTGGAACTTCGCATTGAGGGTCTCGTGCTTGATCCCTCGCCGCTGGAGCATCGTCGAGAGGACCTCGGACTTCTCGACGCTGACCGTGCCGACGAGGACGGGCCGGCCGGCCTCGTTCATCTCGGCGATCTCGTCGATCAGGGCATTGAACTTGCCGAGCTCGTTGCGGAACACCAGATCCGCCTCGTCGTCGCGGATCATGTCCTTGTGGGTCGGGATCGAGACGACCTCGAGCTCGTAGATCTTGTGGAACTCCTCGGCCTCGGTCATCGCCGTGCCGGTCATGCCGGCGAGCTTGTCGTAGAGGCGGAAGTAGTTCTGGAAGGTGATCGTGGCCATCGTCACGCTCTCGCGCTGGACCTTGACCCCTTCCTTGGCCTCGACCGCCTGGTGGAGACCTTCCGACCAGCGCCGGCCCGGCATCTGGCGACCGGTGAACTCGTCGACGATGATGATCTCGCCGTCCTTGACGATGTAGTCGCGATCGCGCCGGTAGAGGGCGTGGGCGCGCAGGGCCTGCTCGAAGTGGCGGGCCAGACGCGGATCGGCGTCGTACAGGTTCTCGACGCCGACGAGCTTCTCGATCTTGTCGATCCCCTCCTCGGTCGGCGAGACCGCCTTGTCCTTGAGGTCGACGAAGTAGTCGCCGCCCTCCTCCTCGCCCTCCCGCCGGCCCGTGAGCTTCGGGACGAGACGGGCGAACGTGTAGTAGAGATCGCCCGACTCCTCGGCCTGGCCGCTGATGATCAGCGGGGTCCGCGCCTCGTCGATCAGGATGTTGTCGACCTCGTCGACGATCGCGAACGAGCGTTCGCCCTGGACCCGGTCGGCGAGGTCCGTGACCATGTTGTCCCGGAGATAGTCGAAGCCGAACTCGTTGTTCGTGCCGTAGGTCACGTCGGCCGCGTAGGCATCGCGGCGGCTGACCGGGCGGAGGTTGATCAGGCGTTCGTCGCTCGTCGGGTAGTCCGGCTCGAAGACGAACGACTCGTCGTGGGTGATCATCCCGAGGCTGATGCCGAGGAAGTGGAAGACCGGGCCCATCCACTGCGGGTCACGCCGGGCGAGGTAGTCGTTCGGGGTGACGACGTGGACGCCGCGGCCGGTCAGCGAGTTGAGGGCCGCCGCCAGGGTCGGGACGAAGGTCTTGCCCTCGCCCGTCTTCATCTCCGAGATCTTTCCCTGGTGGAGGACCATGCCGCCCATCAGCTGGACGTCGAAATGACGCATCCCCAGTGTCCGCTTCATCGCCTCGCGGGCCATCGCGAAGACGTCCGGGAGGACCTCGTCGAGGGCCGCCTGGAGCGCTGCCTGCTCCCGCTTGTGGCGGTCCTTCTTCATCTCGCGGCGGCGTTCGAGGTCGGGGTGGGTGAGCTCCTCCTCGGTCGGCTCGCCCGGCACGGCGGCCTCGTGGATCTCCTCGCGGATCAGGCCGAACCGCTCGCGGATCGCCTCGTCGGAGAGGGCGGCAATTTCGGTTTCGAGTTCGTTGATCTCGTCGACCAGGGGCTGGATACGTCGGATCTCGCGGTCGTTCGAGTCGACGAAACGGGAAAGAAATCGCATGGCCGATGAAGTATAGGGGGAGTGCCTCCCGGGCCCGGCCGCCGTGTCGGTGCCTCGCGGGCAGTCGACCGGCACAAGGCCCGCGCCCCAGCTGTTCATCAGACGCACGAATCGGGATCGAGCGTGCATTGGATGAACCGATGCGACAGGTCAGGCGACGCCTTGGACGCGGGTCGGTCCGATTCCCGGCCCGCGCGACGGGATCGGTCGAGTCTGCTCATCACGTGCGCCAGGGACGACACCTCTCGAGTCAACGCGGCATCCCGTCGTCGCATAGGTTCACTGGATGCACGGGGCGGCCCCGCGCTGCGCTCGGACGCCGGGGCAGGCCGTTGTCGGATCTCCGCCGGTCAGGCGAGCGTCGACTGGCCTCTCGGTCGGGCGCGGCAAATCCCCGCCGCGCATGCGAGCATCGCCTACGCGATGCACCCCTCACCTCTTGCTCGTGCATGACGCGCCGGGGCGCCCGGAAGCCAGCGACGCGCACCGCGCCGCGCTCGCCGGGACGCAAGAACCGGGCAGGCAGGCGGGGCTCGCGACGGTCTCAGCTCTTCGCCAGGTTCACCAGGAATTCGAGCGTGCCATGGTCCTCGACCGCGACGAAGCCGCCGATGTTCGGGGCGTTGATCGCGAAGTCGGAGAACGGGAAGTCGAGCGAGCCGACGACCTGGATCAGGCTCCCGTTGAGCTGCGCCTTGGCCGGGATGTCGACCGTCTTCGTCACGCCGTGGAGGGTCAGGTCGCCGTGGAGCGTGACGCTGACCTGGGCGCCCGTCGTCGCGGCGGCGGGCAGTGCGACCGGGGTCGTGAGCTTGAACGTCGAGGTCGGGAAGCTGTCGGTCTGGATCCCGTCGTTGCGCAGGCGGTTGTCGCGCATCTGGCGATCGCTCTTGATCGTGGTCATGTCGACGGAGAAATCGGCGGCGGCGACGCTCAGCGTGCCGCCGCTCGCGGCGATGGTCGCCGTTCCGGTGATCGTGCTGGTGCGGCCGACCGCGTCGCTGTCGGCCGACAGGCTGGCGAGCCGCTCGCGGACCCGGTAGCCGACGACCGAGTCGGCGCCGATCGTCCAGGTTCCCGGCATGCTTGCCGCGTCGACGGCCGCCGCGGATGCGGGCGGGAGCGAGGTCGTGGCGCCGGACGCACCCGCCGCGGGGCTGGCGGCGGCCGATCCGGACGACGAGGTGGGCGCCCGGCTCGGCAGGCTGAGCGGTGCGACGTTGTCGCCACGAAGGAAGAGGGCCCAGGTGGCGGCACCACCACCGACGGCCAGCAGGAGGATGACGACGATGGCGAGCAGGGCGGGTCGGGATCTCATGGCCCGATCGTTCGGAACGCCGGTGAGGGGTTTCTGAGAGTCACCGAGGCACATCCTCGACCGATGGCTTCGCGGAGCTCGGCCTCGGACCTCGGAGAGCTCAGTGCCAGAACCCAATCCCGTAGCCGGCCACAAGGATCACGAACGTCAGCGCGCCGAGGCCGACCCAGAAGATGACGGCCATCGCGGTCGAGGTCGGGTTCATCTCCGGGTTCTTCATCTCGGGCAGTTGCCCGTCGCGCCGGTTCAACCCCCAGCGACGAGACAGCATGCCCCGCCGCCAGTCGGGTTGACTGACCGGGCGCGGCTCGACGCCGCCCTTGCCGTCCGGTCGGTGGAGCTGGAGGCTCATCGATCTCCCTGTCCTGTCGCGCCGAGGAGGACTGGATCATCCTCCGTGTCGTCGTCCGCGCCCGGGTCGGATCCGTGGTCGGGCTCCTGGCGTGTGTCCATCCGGCGCTGCTGGCCGTCCTCCCAGAGGAGCATCTCCTGGGTGAACGAGACCTCGCTGCTGAATAGAGCGCCGACCGACTCGCCGCGATGGATCCGCTTGATCGCCTCGCCGATCAGCGGAGCGACCGACAGGGTCGTGACCTTCGGCAGCCGCTTGATCGCGGGCAGCGGGACCGAGTCGGTCAGGACGACCTCGAGCAGGTTGGAGTCGCGGATCCGGTCGACCGCCGGGTCGCTCAGGACCCCGTGGGTGGCGCAGGCGTAGATCTCGGTGACACCCTCGCGCTCGAGCGCCCGGACGATCTCGGTCAGCGTTCCGCCGGTGTCGATCTCGTCGTCGACGATGATCGCCCGCTTGCCGCGGACGTCGCCGATGACGTTCATCAGCTCGGCCCGGTCGAGGTTCCCGATCCGCCGCTTCTCGATGATCGCGAGGGGCGCGTCGAGCAGCTCCGCGAACGTCCGCGCCCGCTTGGCGAAGCCGAGGTCGGTGACGACGACCACGTCGGTCAGGTGCTTGTGGATGAAGTAGTTCGAGAGGAGATGGACGGCGGTCAGCTCATCGACCGGGATGTTGAAGAAGCCCTGGATCTGGCCCTGGTGGAGGTCCATCGTGAGGACCCGATCGGCACCGGCGACGGTGATCATGTCGGCGATCAGGCGAGCCGTGATCGGGACGCGCGGCTGGTCCTTCTTGTCCGACCGGCCGTAGGCGTAGAACGGAATGACCGCGGTGATCCGCCCGGCGCTCGCCCGTTTGAAGGCGTCGATCATGATCAGCAGTTCCATGATCGACTGGTTGACCGGGTGCGATGTCGGCTGGACGAGGAAGACGTCCTTCTCGCGGACGTTGTCGAGGATCTTGACGAAGATGTTCTCGTTCGCGAACTGGAAGACCTCGGCCTTGCCGCACTCCGTGCCGAGCCAGCGGGCGATCTTCCGGGCCAGTTCCGGGTTCGAGTTGCCGTGATAGATCTCGAACTGGTCCGCGTACACCGCGTCCTCCCGAACGAGCGGTCTCACGACGCCGTCACGCGTCCTGCCCCGGAACCGGCCCGCTGCCGCCCGGTTCTGGGCCGCCATTGTCCTCGATGCCATCGCGCTCCGCCAGCCCGGACCGGAACGCCGCGATCGCCACGACCCGATCGCCCTCGGCGAGGCGCATGACGATCACGCCGCGGGCACCCGACGAGTAGCGGTTGATGGAGTTCGTCTCGGTCCGGATCACCTGGCCGCCGGCGCTGATCAGGAGCAGCTCCTCGTCCTCCTCGGTGACCTGCTGGACCGCCGCGACGAGACCCGTCTTCCTGCCTTCGAGGGCGATCAGCCGGACGCCCTGGCCGCCCCGATGCTTCTTGCGGAACTCGGTCAGCCCGACGCGCTTCCCGTAGCCGGTCTCGGACAGGACGAGGAGGTCGGCACCCGGCTCGACGACCGTCATCGCGACCACGCTGTCGCCTTCCTTCTTGAGGAGGCGGATCCCGATGACGCCGGCCGCGTCGCGACCCATCGGCCGGACCTCGTCCTCGTGGAACCGGGCGAGCATGCCCTGGGCGGTCGCGAGGATCACGTCGTCGGCCCCGCTCGAGACGTCGACCCAGGCGAGCTCGTCGTTGTCGTGGATCGAGACCGCCCGGATGCCGGTCGAGCGGACCCGTTCGAACTGCTCGAGCGGCGTCTTCTTGATGTGGCCGCGGCGGGTCGCCATGACGAGGTAGTGGCCCGGCTCGAAGTTCGGCAGGACGATCGTCGCGACCGGCACCTCGCCGGCCTCGACCTGGACGCCCGGCAGGTTGATGATCGGCGTGCCCTTGGCCTGGCGGCTGGCGTCGACGATCGTGTGGACCTTGGCGCTGAACACCCGGCCGCGGTTGGTGAAGAACAGCGCCCAGTCGTGGGTGTTGGCCACGATCAGGTACTCGACCGCATCCTCCTCGCGGGTGACGTGGCCGATGATCCCCTTGCCGCCCCGATGCTGGCGGCGATAGGTCGCGACCGGCTGGCGTTTGATGTAACCGCGGCCGCTGATCGTGACGACGACGTCCTCGTCGGCGATCAGGTCCTCGTCGGTCATCTCGCGGCTGGTGTCGTCGGCGACGCGCGTCCGCCGGTCGCCGCCGAACTTCTTCTTCAGCTCGGCGAGCTCGTCCTTGATGATGCCGAGGACGCGGGCGGGATTGGCGAGGATGTCCTCCAACTCGGCGATGAGCTGGATGACGTTGAGGTACTCGTCCTCGATCTTCTTGCGCTCGAGGGCGGCGAGGCGGGCCAGCCGCATGTCGAGGATCGCCTGGGCCTGGAGCTCGCTCAGGTCGAAGCGACTCATCAGGTTCGTCCGCGCCAGCTCCACGTCGGCCGACTCGCGGATCGTCCGGATCACCGCGTCGAGGTTGTCGAGGGCGATCTTGAGGCCCTCGAGGATGTGGGCCCGCGCCCGGGCCTTGCCGAGGTCGAACTCGGTCCGCCGGCGGACGATGTTGCGACGGTGGTCGACGTAGTGGACGAGGACGCTCTTGAGCGGGAGCGTCTGGGGTTGGCCGTCGACCAGGGCCAGCATGTTCATGTTGAACGCCAGCTGCATCGGCGTGTGCTTGAACAGGTTGTTCAGCACCTTGTGCGGGTTGGCGTCGCGCTTGATCTCGATGTAGACGCGCATCCCGTCGCGATCGGATTCGTCGCGGAGGTCGCTGATCCCGTCGATCTTCTTGTCCTTGACGAGGTCGGCGATCTTCTCGAGCAGGGTCGCCTTGTTCACCTGGTAGGGCAGCTCGCTGATGATGATCGCCATCCGGTCGCCGCGAACTTCCTCGAACGCGACCTGGGCGCGCATGACGACCCGGCCGCGGCCATGGGCATACATGTGGCGGATCGCGTCGACGGTCTCGTTCTCACCGGTCAGCGGGTTCCGCTGCTGCTCGAAGCGATAGATCGTGCCGCCGGTCGGGAAGTCCGGCCCGAGGACGTACCTCGAGAGGTCGTCCGAGGTGATGTCGGGGTCGTCGATCAGGGCGACGGTGGCGTCGCAGATCTCGTTGAGGTTGTGAGGCGGGATGTTCGTCGCCATGCCGACGGCGATGCCGCTGCTGCCGTTGATCAGGAGGTTCGGCAGCTTCGCCGGGAGAACGGACGGCTCCTTCTGGGTGCCGTCGTAGTTGTCCTGGTAGTCGACCGTCTCCTTGTCGATATCGTCGAGCATCTCGGCGGCGATGCCGGTCAGGCGCGCCTCCGTGTAGCGCATCGCCGCCGCGCTGTCGCCGTCGACCGAGCCGAAGTTGCCCTGGCCGTCGACGAGCGGGTAGCGCATCGAGAAGTCCTGGGCGAGGCGGACGAGCGCGTCGTAGAGGGCGACGTCGCCGTGCGGGTGGTACTTGCCCATGACCTCGCCGACGATCGCGGCGCATTTCCGGAAGGAGCTCGTCGAGCTGAGCCCCATCTCGCCCATCGTGTAGAGAATGCGGCGATGGACGGGCTTCAGGCCGTCACGGACATCCGGCAGCGCGCGCGCCACGATCACGCTCATCGCGTAGTCGAGGTAGCTCACCCGCATCTCGTCCTCGATGCGGATGGCGCGGATGTCGCCGAGATCGTCGGTCACGGGTCAGACTCTCCTAACGAACGTTCGTGTGGGCGGTCGGTTGCTGCATCCTGGGACTCATGCCAGCGGCGGCTCGGGCAGCGGCCGTCCGAGCAGGCCGGCACCGAACCGCTGGGCCGTTTGGGAGGCGCGCGACGTGGCCGGACCGCCCGCGCGTCGCCGGATGCCGGCCAGGCGTTCGCGGATCCGGTCGGCATCGGCCGGATCGAGCTTCGGCAGGGCGTCGCGGACGACCCAGGCGCGGTTGCCGTCAGACGACGACGCGGCCAGGTCGGCCTCTCCGTCGAGGAAGGCGGTGGTCGCGGCGCGATCGATGGCGGCCATCGAGCGGAGGGCCCAGGCGAGAGCCTTCTGGACGTCGGGCGCGGTGTCGCCGATCAACTCCCGGACGAGGCCGAGACCGTGCGTCACCACCTCGGGCTGGCGGCCGCGCCGGCGGTCGACGAACGGGATCGTCGCGATCGTGCTCCCGACGAGCCGGCGCTCCCAGCGCGATGGGCTGTAGACGAGCTGCTCGAGCTCCGCCCAACGGTACGGCTCGTTGAGGATGCCCTTGCCGACGGGATGGGCGAGGCTGTCGACCGTGATCCAGTCGCCGGCGTCGCGGGCGGCGCGCCGGAGGAGCTGCCAGGCGCGCTCGGTGTCGTCGACGATCAGCCGCTCGAGAAGCCCGAACGCAAACCAGCGGGCCTCGAGCTGCGGCTCACGGAGGAGGCGGTCGGCGATGAACAGCCAGCTCGACGTCCGCTCCCGGCGGGTCGCGTCGCGGAATCCGCGCTTGACCGCCTCGATCAGCGGCCAGCGAACGCCGTGGAGATCGCCGATCCCGGGTGCGATCCGCTGGGCGCCGGCGAGGTACTCCGCGTCGGCCAGCGCCGCGAGGCCGGCACGAAGGACGTCGGCGAAGCGCTCGGGGTCGCCCAGCTCGTCGGCGAGGGCCCGACCGAGCGCCTCGGCATCCGGCCGGCGGTCGGCGACGAACACCACGGCGCGCGCCGTGATCGGGCTCATGGTCGGCGCCATCACGCGGGGCTCCCGCCGGCCCTCGAACCGTCGCTCGCCGGCGCCAATCGGAACCGGTAGCGTGCCTGGAGCTCCGCCTTGCGCGAAGCATCCGCGGCCACATACGTCGCGGTCGCGGTCGCGAGGACCTCGCCCGTGGCCGGATCGACGATCCGGGCGGTCGTATCGACGATGCGACGGCGGACCGCCGTGATCCAGCCCTCACCGCGGATGGCGACCCCGAGGCGGACGGGCCGTTTGAAGTCGACGCTCATCCGCGCGGTCAGGCCCCAGTTGTCGGTGGCCGCGAGCGACCAGGCCATCACCTCGTCGAGGATCGTGCAGATGATCCCGCCGTGGGCGATGCCGTCCCAGCCCTGGAAGCGGTCCGGCAGGATCAGCTCGGTCCAACAACGATCGCCATCGACATGGAGGTCGAGGTGGATCCCGTGCTCGTTGAGGGCGCCGCAGGCGAAGCAGTGGTGCGGGGCAACCTCGATCGTCAGCCCACTGCCGGGGACGGTCACGACGCGGCCGGCCTCGTCCGTGACCCGCTCACCGTCCACCGGTTCGCTGGTCGTGGCTATCGCCCGTGCGTCGCGAACGTCAGACGTCAAGGTTCCGGACCTTGCGCGCCTCGGTCTTGATGAAGTCCTTGCGGGGCGCGACCTTCTCGCCCATGAGCATCGTGAAGATCGCGTCGGCCGTCGCCGCGTCGTCGATCTCGGCCCGCAGCAGAGTCCGCGTCTCCGGGTTCATCGTCGTGTCCCAGAGCTGGTCGGCATTCATCTCGCCGAGGCCCTTGAACCGCTGGACGGACACGTTCTTGCGGTCCATCTCCTTGACGATCCGGTCGCGTTCCTTCTCGGACTGGGCGTACTTGGTGATCTTCCCGGTCGAGACTCGGTAGAGCGGCGGCTGGGCGATATACAGGTAGCCGTTCTCGATGACCTGCGGCATGAACCGGTAGAAGAACGTCAGCAGCAGGGTCCGGATGTGGGCGCCATCGACGTCGGCGTCGGTCATGATGATGATCCGGTGGTAGCGCAGCTTCGCGATGTCGAAGCTGTCGCCGATCCCCTCGATCCCGGCGCCGAGGGCGATGATCAACGGCCGGACGTTCTCGCTCGCGACGATCTTGTCGAGGCGGGCCTTCTCGACGTTGAGGAGCTTGCCGCGGAGCGGCAGGATCGCCTGGAAGCGCCGGTCACGACCCTGTTTCGCCGAGCCACCGGCCGAGTCGCCCTCGACGATGTAGAGCTCGCTCCGGGCCGGGTCACGCTCCTGGCAGTCGGCCAGCTTGCCGGGCAGGGACAGCCCATCGAGCGCGCCCTTGCGAAGGACGAGATCACGGGCCTTCCGGGCGGCATCACGAGCCCGCGCAGCGGTGAGGCACTTCTCGATGATTCGTCGTCCGTCCCCGGGATTCTCGTCGAGATACTGTCCGAGCGCCTCGGCGAGGGCCGTCTGGACCTGGCCCTTGACCTCGGCGTTGCCGAGCTTGGCCTTGGTCTGGCCCTCGAACTGGGGGTCGGTCATCTTGACGCTGACGACCGCCGTCAGGCCTTCGCGGACATCGTCACCGGACAGGTTGGCGTCGTTGTCCTTGAGCACGCTCGCCCGGCGGGCCCAGTCGTTCAGCGACGTCGTGAGCGCCGCCCGGAACCCTGTGACGTGCGTCCCGCCGTCGACCGTGTTGATGTTGTTCGCGAACGCGAGGACGTTCTCGGTGTACGTGTCGTTGTACTGGAGGGCGACCTCGACGGCGGTGGATCCTTCCCGCTTCTCGCAGTAGATCGGCCGCTGGTGGAGGACCTCCTTGTTCCGGTTCAGGTGCCGAACGAACGAGATCAGCCCGCCTTCAAAGTAGAAGGAGCGCTCGCGATCGACCCGCTCGTCGACCAGGGTGATCCAGACGCCCTTCGTGAGATATGCCGACTCCCGCAGGCGCTGCGAGATGAGCTCGAACGAGTAGTCGGTCGTCTCGAACATGTCGGCATCCGCGCGGAACGCCGTCGTGGTGCCGCGCCGGCCACCGCTCGGGCCGACCCTGATCACCGCTGTCTTCGGTTTCCCGCGCTCGTATTCCTGGGACCAGACCGTGCCATCGCGCGCCGATTCGACGCGCATCCACGACGACAGGGCATTCACGACGCTCACGCCGACGCCGTGCAGACCGCCCGACACCTTGTACCCGCCGCCGCCGAACTTGCCTCCGGCGTGGAGCACCGTGTGGACGACCTCGAGAGCGTCCTTGCCCGTGGAGTGCTTGCCGACCGGAACACCGCGGCCGTCGTCGACCACGACGACCGTGCCGTCCACCTTGACGGTGACGAGGATCGTCGTGGCATGGCCGGCCATGGCCTCGTCGATCGAGTTGTCAACGACCTCCCAGACGAGGTGGTGCAGGCCCCGGGCATCGGTTGAGCCGATGTACATCCCCGGCCGACGTCGGACGGCCTCGAGGCCCTCGAGCACCTGGATGCTGGAGGCGTTGTACTCGGAGCCACCCGCAGCCTTCGTCCGCCTCGAGGTCTTCCCCGCGGTCGCGGCTTGCGGCTGGGTGGCTTCTTCGGTCACGCAGGTCCTCCGATCAAACGGTCGTAGAGCTGTCCCAGCTCCTCGTCGCTGTAGAACTCGATGATGATCCGGCCACCCTTCCGGGAGCGGGCGAGCGTGACCTTGGTGCCGAGATGCCGTCGCAGTTCGTCCTCCACGCGTTCGAGATCCGGGTCCACGGCTCGGCGCGACGCCGCCGGCGTGGCGGCCACCCGTGGTTCACGAAGGCGGCGCACGAGCTCCTCGGTCTGGCGGACCGAGAACCCTTGATCGACCACACTCCCGACGACCCGCGCCTGTTGCTCGGTCGGCAGTCCACCGATCGCCCGGGCATGTCCCGCGCTCAGCCGCCCGTCCAGCAGGGCCTCCTGGACGCTGGGTTCGAGGTCCAGCAGTCGAATGGTATTGGTGATCGTCGACTTGGCGCGGCCGACGACCTGGGCGATCTGGTCGTGGGTCATCGCGAATTCGGAGGCAAGCGAGTGATAGGCGTGGGCCTCCTCCATCGGCCCGAGGTCCGCCCGCTGGAGGTTCTCGACGAGCGCCAGCTCGAGCTGGTCGCGATCGGCAAGCTGGCGGATCACCGCTGGGATGCGCTCGAGGCCGGCCTGCTGACTGGCTCGGAAGCGGCGCTCGCCGGCGACGAGCTGATAGCCGTCGAGCGTTTCGGTCACGAGGATCGGCTGCAGGACGCCGTGCTCCCGAATGCTTGCCGCGAGGCTGTCGAGCTCGCCCTGGTCCATCCGCTGCCGCGGCTGGCGCGGGTTCGGTCGGATCCGCGCGATCGGGATCTCGCTCGTCGGCGCATGCTGGCTTCGCTGCGGGATCAGCGACGACAAACCGCGGCCCAGCCCTGACTGGCGCTCGGAGCGAACGGTCATCCCGGGACTCCGACGGCGAGCGCGGCAGTCGTCGCGGTCGAGGTGAGCAGAGGCGAGCCGGACGGGGTGGCGAGGTCGGTTGACGTGATCGGTGAGCCGTGGCCGTCGCGGCGTCGCAACTCCGCCGCCAGCGCTGCGTAGGCGATCGCCCCGCGCGAGTTGTCACGGTACAGCGCGATCGGGAGCCCGAAGCTCGGCGCCTCTGACAGGCGAACGCTACGCGGAATGATCGTGTCGAATACTGCCGCGCCGAGGTGGTTGCGAACCTCGGCCGCGACGTCCGCCGAGAGGTTGGTTCGGGCGTCGAACATCGTGAGCACGACCCCCTTGATCGCGAGGGCCGGGTTGAGGTGGTCCCGCACGAGATTGAGCGTGGCGATGAGCTGTGTCAGGCCTTCCAGGGCGTAGTACTCGCACTGGGTCGGGATCAGGACCGAATCGGCTGCCGTCAGCGCATTGACGGTCAGTAGGCCGAGGGACGGCGGGCAATCGATGAGGACGTAGTCGTACGCGTCGAGGACTGGTTCCAGGAGTTTCGTCAGGCGTCGTTCGCGTTGATCGGCCGTCGCCAGCTCGACTTCCGCTCCGGCAAGCGACACCGAGGCCGGCACGATCGAGCACGCGCTGACGACGGTCGGCAGGACGGTCTCGGCCATGGCCGTGTTGCCAAGGAGGACGTCGTACAGGGTGACCTCGAGAGCCGAACGGTCGATGCCGAAGCCGCTCGTGGCATTGCCCTGCGGGTCCAGGTCGACGATCAGGACGCGCTCTCCGGCGAGCGCGAGATAGGCTGCCAGATTGACCACGGTCGTGGTCTTGCCGACGCCGCCCTTCTGATTGGCACAGGCGATCGTCTGAGCCACTCAGAACCGCCGAATCGATGCGCTCACGAAGATGAATTCTAGCATCGGAAGGCCCTCAGCCCCGGTCCGGATTGAGTTCCGATGATCGCGCGGACGCATTCACGGCCGCTCACCGGACGGTTCACGGTCCATGACCCCGTCCCATGCGCGGTGATGCGGTGGCGGTGGGGTTTCACGAGAAACCTCGCATCCGGGAGGCCGGCGACGACGGGTCGACAACATGGCAAGCAATGGTTTCACGTGAAACCGGGCCAACAGCCCAGTTGTCCGCCGGCGCTCGATTGATTCGGGCCATTGCCGCGTTCGACGCTCGCGTGGGATACTCCGCGTGAACGTCACCGCCGCCGCAGGTCGTCGGAAGTCACGCACGATGCAGGGCGCGACCCTGGGCTCGCCGAGGATCGAACCGACCATGACCTTGCTCGTCGCCGCGATTGCAGCGACGGTGGCCGCACTACTCGAATCGACCATCACGCAATACCTTCGGGTGGGCGACACGGCCCAGCCGCATCTCGTCTTCATCCTGGCGGTCATCTGGACCGTCGCCGCTGGACTCGACAGCGGGCTCGTCTGGGCCTTCGTCGGGGGCATCGCCCTCGACTCCCTCGCTCAGCGTCCGCTCGGGAGCACAGCGTTTGCCTTGCTCATTACCGTCGGCGCCACGAGCGTTCTCGCCCGAGCGTTGACCCGGGTCCGACCGATCGTGACCATCATCGCGACTGCCCTCCTGAGCCTTGTCTATTCCATGACCCTTGTCCTCCTCTTCTCGGTCCTTCGCCCGCCGGCGGCGCTCTCGGATCCGCTCCGGATCGTTCTCCCGAGCGTCGCATACGACGTTGTCGTGGCCGCGATCCTCGGGCCGCTGATCGTGTCGATCCGTGACCGGTTCACGGACGAAGAGCGAGCGCCCCGATGAACCCGTACCTCGACGGCCAGCCGATCGCGAAGCGGCCCGGCTCCCGGTTCCTGGTGTTCGGGATCGCCGCGATCCTGGCGATCAGTGGCCTGACGACCCGCCTCTTCTATCTCCAGATCGTGAGCGGCGGCCAGTTCGCGGCCCTGACCCAGGTCAACCGCGAGGTCGAACAGGCGATTCCATCCTCGCGCGGCCTGATCTTCGACCGCGCCGGTCGCGTGCTCGTGAAGAACGTGCTGACCTACGCGGTCAAGCTCCGACCCGTCGACCTGCCCGAGGAGCGACGCGACGAGGTCGTCGCGAGGCTGTCGGCGTTGTTGAAGATGAACATCGCGGACATCAACGGGGAGATCGACGGCAACCCGGGATCGCGGTTCGATCTCGTGCCGATCGCATCCGATGTTCCGGAGTCCACCGCCAACCTCATCTCCGAGTCGGGCGACGCCTTGCCGGGTGTCGAAGTCGTCACCGAGGCTCGCCGCCAGTATCCCGAGGGCAAGCTCGTTTCGCAGCTCCTCGGGTACACGGGTCCCGTCTCGGCCGACCAACTCGACACCTTGAAGAAGCAGGGCTACCTGGCCGACGATCTCCTGGGCAAGACCGGGCTCGAGGCCTACTACGAGAGCAACCTGCGCGGGCTCTACGGCAGCGAGACCGTCGAGCGCGACGCGGCAGGGCGGAAGCTTCAGGTCCTCGAACGGACCCGGGAACCCCAGGACGGCGACTCGCTCAAGCTGACGATCGACGTGAAAGAACAGCAGTACGCGCAGAAGGCGCTCCAGTGGGGGATGCGTGCAGCGGGCCTGAAGCGCGGCGTCGTCATCGTCATGAATCCCCAGACGGGCGAAGTGCTGGCAATGGTCAGCCTGCCGACCTATGACGACAACGCGTTCGCCAAGGGAATCAGCTCCAAGGACTTCAGCAGGCTCTTGAACGACAAGAACAAGCCGCTCCTGAACCACGCCATCCAGGCCCACTACCCACCGGGCTCGACGTACAAGATCGTCGCGGGGAGCGGGGCCCTCGCGGACAACAAGATCTCGGCGACGAGCCTGGTCCACACCCGTGGCTTCCTGATCCTGGGCAGGACCAAGTTCTGGGAATGGAATCACCGCGGGTGGGGCGCGATCCCGATCAAGCTCGGCTTCGCCCATTCCAGCGACACCTTCTTCTTCCAGCTTGCGGGGATGCTCGGCATCGAGCGCCTCGCCCATTGGGCTCACCAATATGGGTTCGGCGCCCCCACGGGCATCGATCTTCCCGGTGAGGTGGCCGGGATCGTACCGACCAACGCCTGGAAGCAGGAGCACTTCGGCGAGCCCATCTATCCAGGCGAGACCTACCAGGCCGGGATCGGTCAGGGGTACGACGTCGTCACGCCGATCCAGCTGATCAACGCCTACGCCGCCCTTGCCAACGGCGGCAAGCTCTATTCTCCGCAGCTCGTGCGCGAGATCGTCGGGCCGGACGGGTCGGTCGTGCGCCGGTTCACGCCCAAGCTGATCCGCAAGCTCGCCGTTCCGCGGAGCGACCTCAAGACGATGCGCGAGGCGGCTCGCAACGTCCTGCTCGTCCGCCACACCTACAATCTCGTCGACCTGCCGATCGTGATCGGCGGCAAGTCCGGAACGGCCGAGTTCGGTCTCCGCGACAGCAAGGGTCGCCTGCCGTTCCACTCGTGGTTCGTGGCCTTCGTTCCCAAGCATGCCGCCAAGACCGCGAGCGACCCGACCGGGATGAAGGCGATCGCGCGTGAGGATTCGAATCTCATCGTCCTCGCCTTCGCGTACGACTCGCGGACGAAGGGCAACGCGGCGACCGAGATCGTGAAGTACTACCTCCAGCTCCACTTCCACATCAAGCACGACTACCGCAACTTCTACCTGCTGCAGCGCGGCAACTTCTACCAGTCGAACTGATGGCGATGTCGACGAGCCAGGGACGTGACCGCCAGGAGGATCTGGCATGGGCGTGATCCGCACCGAGCCGGCCCGGATGACCGATTGGGCTGCCCGCTCGATCGGTGCGGCATGGCGGGCGTTCGATCTGCAGCTGGCGGCGTACGCCGCGCTCCTCGCGATCCTCGGCCTGGTGATGGCCTATACCAACAGCGTGGAGCAGGGCCAGGCGGTCCTGAGCGGGGGCACGACGTTCGTCCGCGGCCTGATGTGGACCGGTATCGCGCTCATCGCGTTCGTCGTCACGACCGCCTTCGATTACAAGTGGCTCAAGACCTTTGCCTGGCCGCTCTACCTCCTCCAGATCGTGCTGCTGATCGCAACCCTCGCGGTCGGCCACGGCGTCGGGGGTTCGTCGCGCTGGATTTCGTTCGGCCCGTTCGACTTCCAGTTCAGTGAGCTGGCGAAGATCCTGATGATCGTGGTCCTGGCGAACTACCTGGGAGCCCGCCAGGGCCGACTCCGGTCGCTGGGCTCCATTCTGGGGGCGTGCATCCTCGTCGGGCCGCCCTTCGCCCTGGTCATGCTGCAGCCCGACCTCGGCAGCTCCCTCGTGCTCCTCGCGATCCTCGCCGGAATGCTGTTCATGTCCGGCGCCCGGATGCTCTGGCTGACGATCCTCACCGTCGTCGGGATGGTGCCGCTGCCCCTGATCTGGCAATACGTCCTGCACGACTACCAGAAGCAGCGGCTGACGGCGTTCTTCAACCCCGCGAGCGACACCCAGGGCGCCGGCTTCCAGCTCTTCCAGTCGCAGATCGCGGTCGGTTCAGGCGGGCTGCTGGGCAAGGGGCTCACGAACGGGTCCCAGAACCAGGCCAGCCTCCTGCCGGTCCAGGAGAGCGACTTCGTCGCCGCCATCTATCTGGAGGAGCTCGGCTTCATCGGCGCGATGATCCTGCTGATCCTCTTCGGGGCGCTGATCTGGCGCCTGCTCGTCTCAGGCTGGCGGTCGAAGGACCCGTTCGGGATGATGTTCGCCAGCGGTCTCGCCTCGATGATCCTGTTCCAGCTCGTGGTGAATCTCGGGATGGTCATCGGGATCATGCCGATCACCGGCATCCCGCTGCCGTTCATCTCCCACGGCGGGGCATCGCTGATCAGCCTCGCGGTCGGTCTCGGCATCGTCCAGAGCATCAACATCCGACAAACGCGCGCCGAATGGTGAATCGCAGCGGGACCTTGCCCAGCGCACGACCGGAGCGCGTTCGCTGATCGAGGTCGGCGAGCTCGGGCCGATGTGGCTGCTGGTCGCCTTGCTCGCGGCCGCGGTCGCGGTCGCCATCGTGACCCGCCGCTCGGCCCTGCCGTACACCGTCGGACTCGTCCTCTTCGGGTTGACCCTGTCCCTCATCGGCCCGGCCGTCGCGTTCCCGGTCAGCCCGAAGCTGCTCCTGGCCATCGTGTTGCCGGGGCTCGTCTTCGAGGCCGCGTTCCGAACAGACCTCGCGATCCTCCGGCGATCGGCCGGCTGGATCTTCCTGCTCGCGATCCCGGGCGTGGTCGTGGTCGCGACCATCGTTGCCGCCATCTTGTCGGCGACGACCACCCTGACGTTCACGGAATCCTTCCTGGTCGGCGCGATGGTGGCCGCGACCGATCCCGCGGCGATCCTCGGCACGTTCCGCCAGATCCGGGTGCCCATCCGGCTCGAGACGATCGTGGAGATGGAGAGCCTGGTCAACGACGGGACCGGCATCGTCCTGTTCGCCGTGGCGCTCGAGATGCTCGAGGGGGGTGGCTCGATCGGCGGCTCGGTCGTGGTGTTCGCCGTCAGCCTGGTCGGGAGCGCGATCCTCGGGGCCCTGCTCGGGGCCGTGGCCGCTCGTATCGTTCGCGGCATCGACGAGCACCTGACGCAGCTCACGATCACGGTCGTCCTCGCCTACGGCACCTACCTCGCCGCCGATGCGGTCGGCCTGTCGGGCGTGATCACGACGCTCGTCGCCGCAGGCGCATTCGGGACCATTGCGCGGGGCGACCTGACCAGCCAGACCCGGGACACCATCGACGTGGTCTGGGAGTTCGCGGCGTTCCTCCTGACGGCCGGTGTGTTTCTCCTCGTCGGGCTGGCAATCGCGCCGTCGACCCTGGCGCTCGCGGCGGAACCGATCGTGTGGGGCGTCCTCGCGATCCTCATCGCTCGGGCGATCGTCGTGTACGGACTGCTCGGGATCCCAGCGACGCTGTTCGCCCGACGGGGCCGACAGGACCTGGCCATCCCCCGACCGTGGCTGCACGTTCTGTTCTGGGCCGGCCTGCGGGGTGCGGTGTCGGTCGCCCTTGCCCTCTCGATCCCGAGCGACGTTCCGAACCGCGAGCTGATCCAGGGCGTCACCTTCGGGATCGTCCTGTTCACGCTGATCGTCCAGGGATCGACGGCCGGCCTCGTCGTGCGCCGCACCGGCGCGTCGACGACGAGCTGACGGCGGCGGCGTCAGCACCGATCGCGCGGCGCGACACGGCTCGCGATCAGCGCCGGCGGAACAGCCCTCGGCGTTCCTGAGCCTCGGCCGAGGCACTCTTCCGCCGGCCCGACCGCCGGAGGATGACGTCGAGCTCGTCACGATAGGGCCGCCCGATCGGCATCCGGTCGAGCCACTCGATGTAATCGAGGTCGCGCCGGGCGATCTCGCCGATCGACCAGCCGGCGAACCGCCCGAAGTTCAGGACGCTTCCGGACGGGTCGCCCGGCGGCGGGCCTGCGGCGCCGAGGCCGTCGGGCGCTCCCATCCGGGCCGGGTCGTAGCCACCGCCCTGGCTCGAGCGACCGCTCGTCCAGTCGCTCGAGACCGTTTCAGCGCGGCGTGGTGGATCGGCGCGGCGTGGCGGATCGGCGGCGGGGCCGGGGGAGGTGCCTCGGTCGCTGCCGGACGTGCCCGGCGCGGGCGACCTCGACGAAGCGTGCGCTGGCTGGTGTGCCGCGGAACGGCCCGCGGCCGCGGCTCGCTCGGCGTTGCGCGCGGCGAGGCGACGGGCGAGATCGTGGGCGGCGCGCTTCGCCGGATCGCGAAGGATCTCCCACGCAGCGTTGATCGCCGCCATCCGGGCGTCCGCATCGGGCCCGGTTGCGACGTCGGGGTGGTATTTCTGGGCGAGCCTGCGGTAGGCCGCCTGGATGACCTCGTCCTCGGCCTCGGAATCGACCTGGAGAACCTTGTAGGGATCGGGGCCGTCGGTCATCGCCTCAGGCCTCGAGCTCGGCGTCTTCGGCGTCGGCGGCGTCGGCGGCGGGTTCGGGCACCGGTTGGACGATGGTCGGACGCGCCCGGATGCGCGCCACCGCCTCGTCCGGGGTGGCCGGCGGGTCGTCGAAGCGATGGAAGAGATAGCGGAAGACATCGCGGGCCGCGGCACTGATCGGCAGGGCGAGGATCGCGCCGAGCAATCCCGCGATCGCCCCGCCGATCACGAGCGCGAACATCACCGCGCTCGGGTGGAGCTCGACCGCGTCGCCCTGGATCTTCGGCACGAGGAAGTAGTTCTCGAGCTGCTGGATTCCCGTATAGAGGATCACCGCCGCGACCGCCACGTCCAGGCCGGCCGTCAGGGCCAGCAGCACCGCCGGGATCGCCGCGATGATCGGACCGATGATCGGCAGCAGCTCGAGAACACCGGCAACGACCGACAGGAGGATGGCGAAGCGGCCGAAGATCGGGTCGACCGTCACGCTCAGGAGGAGCAGGCCGGCGAACGTCGCCGCCCCGACCGTGACGCCGAGGACGAGCTGGCCGCGGACCCACTGGCCGAAGACGCGCAGGACCAGGCTGCTCACTGCGCTGACGTCGGGCCACCAGGCATCGGGCATCGACCGCTCGGCGGCGGCCGTGAGAGCCGGACGGTCCTTGATCAGGTAGAAGATCCAGACCGGGATGAGGACATAGCCGACGATCGATCCGACGATCCCGGCGATCCCGCTGACGACCGGCAGGACCGCGGCCGGATCGATCCCGGCGATCCCTGAGCCGAGATCGGCGAGCCAGGTGTCGATGGCGTGGCGGACGGCCGGCAGCAGGTCGAGGTGGGCGTAGATGTCGGTCACCTGCGCGGTGAACTTCGGGAACTCGCGGATGAACGTCGCGAATTCATCGGACAACGGCCGCATCGCCATGACGCCGCCCTCGACGACCAAGACGACCACGACGGCGTAGACGATCAGGACCGCCAGCCAGCGGGGGAGCCCGATCCGCGACATCCGTTCGACCGGCATGTCGAGGAGATAGGCAAGCACGAGGCCGACGACGAACGGCCCGAGGGCAGAGCTCCCGGCGTGGAGGACGACGGCCACCACCGCCGAGCCGGCAAGGACGAGGACGACCCGCGGACTGAGCGGCCCGAAGCCGGCTCGCGCCTGGTCGGTCGGCGCCAATACCCGCTCCTCCATCGCTCGGGCAGACTAGCAGACGTGATTGGGCCCACCGACCCCACGCCGCCGCGGCGGTGCTG
>DATAIW010000216.1:0-1704 GCA_036262455.1 Candidatus Limnocylindrales bacterium
AGCCGGCTGCCTCGGCCGCGATGGCGGCATCGCGGAAGTCCGACCAGGTGGTCTGCTGGGACCAGAGCTGAGCACCGAACCGAATCGTCATGTCGACATCATCCGGCATCGAGCCCGGGGGCGTGCCGGCTGGCCGGCGCCGGTCAGGGAAACGCCGTCGCCGGCCACTCGTGGAGGCGGAGCCGGCACTGCTCGCGAAACCCGATCCGCTCGTAGACTCCGCGCCCGGCCGGAGACGCCTGGAGGACCGCGATCCGGAGGCCGCCGTCACGGGCGACCCGCAGGACCCGGCGGGTGATCGCCTCGCCGTAGCCGCGCCGCCGGGCGCCCTCGGCCGTGACGACGGCATAGATCCCGGCCACGCCCGCCGCCGTGTGGAGCCGGGTCGTCGTCACCGGTCGGCCGTCGACCCTCCCGATCCAGCGGGTCGGCAGTCCGTTCGGCTCCCGATAGCTCATCTCGATCGCCGCTCGGACGCTGGACGCGCCGATCGCGGCATTGACCGAGGGGTCGACGAAGTCCTCCGAAAATCCCTGGACGAGCACGGAGTGGAAGGCCTCCATCGCCGCGGCGTCGAGGACCGGCTCGATCTCCAGCCCGGACGGTCGGCTGTCGACCGGCTCGGCAAGGTCGGCGAGGTCCATCGCCATGCCCGGGATCTCGTCGAGGAAGATGACGCCACGACGGTCGAGGCGGTCGCTCAGGTCGGACGGCGTGTCGTCCTCGCCGACCCACCACAGGAACGGCCGGCCGTCGAACAGCGCGATCGTCCGGTCGATCCCCCGATCCACCGCATCGCCCGTGCCGAACCGCGCCTCGACGACCGCATTGACCTCCACGGACGCGAGGTCGCATCGGTAGGCGAGCACCTCGGCGGTCCGGAAGATCCGCTCGCCGGCGATGGTCCGGCGGCGGAGCACCGAACGGACGAGATCCTCGTGGATCGCGTCCCGAAGCGTGGCGGGAGACGGGTCCGTTCGCGGTTCGGAGGCGACGGCCGCGGGCACGGTTTCGCCCGCGACGGCCGTCCCCGCCGCCGGTTCCGTTGCACGCGCCGCCGGCGTCATCCGTCGAGGAGCTTGCGGACCTCGGGCAGGCGCTCGAGGGTCTCGGCGTCGTAGGGCGCCATCGCGTCGACGATGAGGTGATCGAGGCCCGCTTCGACCGTCGGGCGGAGCTTCGCCGTCAGGCCCGGATTGCGGAAGGTGTTGGCGCCGACCATCAGCCCGAGCGTCGGCCGCTCGGTGATCGAGGCCAGGGCGGCCAGCGTCGTCCAGCCCTCGAGGATCGGCTGCTCCGACGGCCCGACGATCGCCATGAGGTGGTCCCAGGTCCAGAGGCTGTCGAGCCCGGCCCGGTCGTCCCGGATCTCAGCGTCGCGAAGGACCGGCCAGCTGTTCGTCTGGGGCCAGAGCAGGGCGCCGACGCGAACGGTCATCGAGATCCTCCGATCGGTTGGGCAGGCACGCCGGCTCGAGCGCGATGAAGGCGGCCGAGCGTCACGCCGTGAGCTTGGGCAGGACCTCGCGGCCGAACACGTCGATCCACTCCGCCTGGTTACGACCGACGTTGTGGAGGTAGATCTGGTCGAAGCCGAGATCGAGGAATCGCTGGATCTGGGCCCGGTGCTGGTCCGGGTCGGACGAGATCAGCAGCCGGCCGTCGAAGTCCTCGGGCCGGACGAGCTTCGCCATCTGCTCGAAG
>DATAIW010000217.1:0-6760 GCA_036262455.1 Candidatus Limnocylindrales bacterium
AGGTTCTCGGCCTCGTTGTACGTCGGCAGGACGATCCATGCGCCGCGGCCGGCCGCGGCCTCATTGGACGGATGCTGAGTCGATGGCCCGGCGGCGGTCGTCATCGCCCGCCAGTGTATCGGGCGGTCATCGAATCGTGACTGACCTCGTGCTCGTGTTGAGCCCACCGCCGCTGTCCCGGCCGGTCACCCGGATCGTGGCCTTCCCAGCCGTGCCCGCTGCCACCACGAACGTGGCCCGGTACTGGCCCGACCCGAGCGCGGTTGCCGTCCGCGTCACGACCGCACGTCCCGGCCGGCTGAACGCGATGACGGGTGCGGAGCGCAGCCCCTCGGTCGTGGTCACGGTCACGATCAGCGTCTGACCGGCCGAGACCGACGTTGCGGAGAGCGCGATCCGGAAGGCGTCGACGAGGATCGATCGGCTCACGACCGACGTCCCGACCCAGCTCCGCGCCGTGACCCGGACCGAGTACGTGCCACGGGCCACGAATGCGCCATGCGAATCCTTGCCGTCCCACGTCCAGCTGTGCGCGCCGGCGGCGAAGGAGCGGCCCGTGCAGACCATCCGGACGAGGGTCGAGCCCGAGTAGATGCCGACCGTCACGACAGCGCCCCGCTTCAGGCTGAACGAGAACGCAGCCGTCGGGGTCAGGGCGTCGCCGTCCTGCGGGAAGAACGCGGAGCGGCTCCAGCGAACGCTCGAGAGCGTCCGGTCGACGGTGATCGGGACGGTCCGGACCGCGAGGTTTCCGGCGGCGTCGCGACCCGTGACGCGGAACGTGTAGGTGCCGTCGGCGACCACGGTACCGGCGGCGGTCCTCCCGTTCCAGGCGATCGACCCGGCCATCGCGCCGCTGACGGTCCAGGACCGGATCACCGTCGTGCCGTGAACGACGCGGGCGAGGCCGCTGATCCGCTCGGACGCGGTCCATCCGAGCCTCGTCGTGTCCGCCGCGCCATCACCGTTCGGAGAGAATGTCGCCGGCGTCGCCGTGGCCTGGATCGCGGCCGGTGTGTGGTCGACCCGGACGGTCCAGGCTCGCGGCGTTCGGTTTCCGGCATGGTCGGTCGCGCTGAGGGTCAGGCGGTAGGTCCCGTCCGGCACGACGGCGCCGCCGTTCGTCCGGCCGTTCCAGGCGACCGCGGCACTGCCGCCTGTTCCGGAGCGCGTGGTGACCGGCGCCCCGGCCGTCGAACCGGCGAGCGGCGACGCGCTGAACGTCCAGCCGTCGGCGCCGGTCGCGCCCAGGGTGACCCGGATCGTGTCGAGGATCCCGTCGCCGTTCGGCGAGATCAACGCGCTGCTGACCGACGAGGAGGTGATGGTCGGCGCGACCGTGTCGATCGTCACCCCGTACGCGGCCAGCGCGGCAGAGCGGAACGATGTCACCGGGTTGTAGAACGCGCGGCCGCCGGCAGTGCCGACCAGCGAGACGAGATAGCGTCCGTTCGGCAGGGTCGAACCACCGACCTTGCCGTCCCAGGCGGCCTGCCGGGCGCCGGCTGCAAGCTGGTTGACCGGCACGCTGCCGAGCAGCGTCCCATCCGCCTTGAAGACGCGCAGGGACAGGCTGTCGAACGCCCGATCGTTCGTCCAGTCGAGGGCGAGCGTGTCGCCCGAATGGTTGCCGTTCGGCGAGAAGGCTCGATGGGCGACCGCGGCCGCCGCCGACCCGATGCTCGCCGGGCCGGCGTTGCCGAACCCGAGGCCGCCGATCGCGGCCCCGACCCGGGTCGTGTTGGGCGCCTTGGCCGGCGACATCCGACCGCCGCTCGTCGGGATCCAGGCGGCCGGGTCCCTGGCCGCCACCGCGCCCCACTCCGTGAGGGGGCCGACGACCTGGAACCAGGTGTAGCCGTCGACGGAGCGCGGCCCGGCGACGATCGCGACGACGTCGCCGCTCGCGTATTGACCGATGACGGTCGCCGCCGTCCCGGGCGCGGACCGGATCGACAGGGCGTCGACCCGGACGATGCCGAACCCTCCGGCGGCGAGGCCCGCGCCGGCGCTCGGCGATGTCGAGGTCACGTTCCACGTCCCGAGGTTGCCCTTCGGGTCGCGAGCCCGGACGCGGAACGCGTAGGCATGGGTGTCGAAGCCGGACCAGGCGGCCGACGTGGCCTTCGTTGCCGCCAGCCAGGTCACCCAGGCGCCGCCGTCGACTGAGACCTGGACGTCGTAGCTGGCAACGGCGACGTCGTCGCGGCCGGTCCAGGTCACCGTGAAGCCCGGATTCACCTGGCGAGCCGGGAGCGTCCGGACGCCGGCGATCGGTGGCGTCGTGTCGGTGACGAACTTGCGCTGGATCGCCGCCCAGAGCTCCGGCCGCGTCCCGTCATAGCCGAGCGCCCAGATCCCCGCCCCGCGCAGCCGGTAGGTATTGACGAGGTCGTACTTGGCGCCGATCGCGGTCGCGTCGTCGACGTAGAGCTCGCGCCACGACGTCACGCAACCGTACGTCGAGGTGCAGTTCTCGCGCTGGTATGCGGTCCACGCGACCCCCTCGGTCGCGTCGTAGTGGCGGCCGTGCTGGGCGAGGACGTCGGCCGCGGTGTCGTAGACGACCGCGGTCGAGGCGCCGTACTTCGTGCCGCTCGTGTTCGTCGCGCGGAGGGCGCCGGTGGCCGTCGACCAGGCCCGGCCGTAGTACGGGACGCCGAGGATCAGCTTCGAGGGCGCCACCCGGGCGGTGTAGGCGAGGATCGTGTCGCGGATGTCGTAGCCGGTCCGGGTGAGCGGCGCGATCGAGCCGACCGGATTCGAGGACGCCGAGCGGTAGTCGTAGCCCATGATGAAGATCGCGTCCGCACCACCTGGCGCCGTGGCATCGGCGATGGGGTAGTTGCCGATCGAGCCGAGCGTGTCGAAGGTGATCTGGTAGCCGCTGTGGACCTTGTTCAACTCGGCCCGGATCGTCCGGACGAGGGCGGTGAACTCATTGTCGTAGGTCGAGGCGAGGGGCTCGAAGTCGAGGTTCACCCCGTCGGCGCCGCGGTCGCGGACGGCCGCCGCGATCTGCCTCGCGAGGTTCAGGCGATGGGTCGACGAGCCGAGAAGGCTCTTCTGGCGCGTCAGCCCGCTCGTGCTCCAGCCGAAGCTCTGGACCGTCAGGACGACACGCGTGTGGGAGGCGTGGGCGGCCGAGATGACGCTCGTCATCGACGAGCTGGTCCAGCCGCTCCAACCGACCGTGATCGAACCGTCGCTGTTGCGCTTCTGGAGGTTGCCCGCGCCGTCCGCTCCCACGCCGAAGTAGGCGACCGTCGAGATCTTGCTGTAGTCGAGCCGGAGGCTGCTCGAGTTGACCTCCCAATAGGGCAGGAACCCGAAGATCTCGCGGCGCAGGCCGTCGGGCTTGACGACCGCGTCCGGCTGGATCGTCGGCGTCGCGGCGCCAGCTCCGAGCGGCGCCTGGAACGCGGCGCTCGTCGCGGCCACCGGCGTCGCGGTGTCGCTCGGCAGATCGACCGCTGAATCGGCGGCCCGATCGGCTGGGACGGGCGTCGCCGGGACGGTCGTCGCCGGGCCACGGTCCGGTCGGGACGGTCGCTTGATGACGGCCGATGCCCCCTGGGCGCGGATCGTTCGACCGTCCAGGCGGCCGGCCGGGAGGGTCGTCGGGCTCAGGCCGCCGACGGACCAGTGGTCGCCGGGGCGGGGCTGGAAGCCGACGGTCACGCGGTTGCCCGGGGTGAAGGCAATCCGGTCGGTCGCATGCCGTTCGGCTTCCTCGTACTGGATCGACGGCTGGAGGCCTGCGTACGAATCGGCGGCGTCGGATCCGCCGGGATCGCCGGGATCGGCGGGATCGCCGGGATCGGGCGCGGCGACCGGGTCGAGCGCGACGGGCGCGCCGTCGAACGCGGCCAGATCGACGGTTGGGCCGCGCTCGGCGGCGTCGATCGACGGCGGTTCGCGATCGCCCGCTCCGATCCGGACGGCCTGCGCCTCGGCGACGAGGTGGGTCAACGCGGTCGCGGTCGGGACGAGCCCAGCCTGGCCGACGACCACGATGGCGACGAGCGCTGCGACGGTCCGACCACCGCGTCGAGCGAGGGAGCGGCGGAATCCGGATGCCACGAATGTCCTCTCGAACGGTTTCCCCATCGCCCCGGCGACGGCTCTTCGACGGTGCGAGCGTGGAACCTGTCGCCACGCACCGGACTCGATCGACCATACGCCCGCCAGGCAACCTCGGAAACCGGCCCGATGGTCCTGATCGTGTGCAGTACGGTGGGGTCCGATGGGGTCTGGGACCCTCCGTCCCGCGAGGCCTGCGCTCAGCTCAGGGCGAGGGTCCTGATCGACGACTGGGTACGCCCGTCGAGGTCGCGACCCCGGACGGTCAGACGGACGGTCCCGGCGGAGCCGCCGGTCTTGAGCGTGATCGTCGCCTTGTACGTCCGGCTGTCGATCTTCGTCAGGGTCACGTGCCAGGTCGAGATGCCCGTTTGCGCGACATACATGATCACGCCGCTCGAGAGGGGCTCGGCGGAGGTCACGACGACGGTCATCTTGCTGCCGCGATGGGGAGTCGAGGTCGAGGTGGCGATCGCGAACGCGTTCATGTCGAACTTGGCGGTCTGGCTGATCGTCCGGGTGCCGTCAGACGCCGTGACCGACGAGGAGTACGCCCCGAGCGGCAGGAGCGCGCCGGCGGCGGTGCGTCCGTCCCAGGTCCATGTCTGCGTGCCGGCCGCCACCGCAGCGTCCTGGAGGTGGGTCACGACGATGTTGTTCGCCGCGTCACGGATCGTCCAGGTCACGGTCGCGGGCGCGGCGAGGGCGAAGGACAGCGCCGTCGTCGTCGCGAGCCGGTCGGCGTCCTGCGGGTAGAAGGCCCGCACGGACGAGCGGACCGCGCTCAGGAAGCCGATGACGCGGACATCCCTGGTCCTGCCCGCCCCGTTGGTGCCGGTCCGGTCGCGGGCGGTGACATGGAGCGTGTAGTCGCCGTCGGGGACGTACGCGCGGTTGGCCGCCCGGCCGTCCCAGATCATCGGGTTGGCGCCGGCGATCGACGTCGCGGTCCACGATCGTACGGTCGTGCCGTCGCCGTCCGTGACCCAGCCGACGATCGAGCCCGCCTCGGGCACGGACACCGTCGTCGAGACCGTGTCCGCGACGCCGTCGCCGTTCGGGCTGAAGACGCCGACGCTGCTGCCATCGGGGCTGATCGCGCTGACGTCGACGCCGACCGTGTCGACGACGACCGTGCCGCTACCTCTGGCCGTGCCGTTCTGCCAGGCATCGATGCCGCGTGCGGTCCAGGCGTACGACCCGTCCCGGACGGCGATGCCGTCGACGAGCCCGTCCCACGGCACGCTGAAGGTGCGGCCGTGGCCCGTCGTCGTGTCGAGCACGGTGCCGTCGGCGTCCTTGACATCGACCGTCCAGTCGACGATCTCGGAGAAGATCCCGGTCATCGTCTGCTCGTCCGATCGGCCGTCGTCGTTCGGCGAGAACCGCCCGGCACCCGAATCGATCCCGATCAGGACCGGCGCCCGGCTGTCGCGCGGCGCCAGGTCGGCGGCGGAGACATAGCCCGCGATGCCGGCGTCGTCGAGGCCCACGACCTGGATGACCGCCGGGCTCCCGCCCGCCGCCGGAATCGCGGTCGCGAGGGTCTTGAGCCGGGTGCCTGCCGGCAGGCTGAGCAGACTCGGCGCGTCGGTCGTGGCGATGGCGGTCGCGGTGGCGAAGAGCGGGGCCGCGGGCGCCTCGACGCTCGCCCGGCCCGGAACGACCAGGCTGGCCGGGTCGAGGCCGGTATCGCCAACCGCGTTGGTGACCGCGGTCGTCGTCATGGCGGGCTTCACGACGAGCGAGCGATAGAAGCTGCTGGTGGCATTGTCGGGATCGGAGTAGTCCATGTAACCCGGCGAGCGGGTCGACGCGAATGACGATTCGTGGCCGTGGTAGTTCGGCATCGAGCGCCACAGGTCGACGATCGACCGGCTGGTGGTGAACAGGCCGGCGAGGTAGTTTGGGGGGCCCATGTGGCCGTCGGCGATGACGGCCCGGGCGCCGCCCTTGAGGAAGCCCGCGGCGTAGTTGTCGATCCGCTGGCGGGCCACTCCGACCGACGGGGCCGCGCCGCCGGGCTCGGAGTTGCCCGAGGCGTAGCACAGGTTGTGGAGCAGGACGATCGCGTTCGGCGCCAGGTGGAGCTGGGCCATGTACGGCTCGCCGTAGTACTTGTTCTCGTAGTCGGACAGCTTGCCGTCACCGTTCAGGTCGGCATTGAGCCCCATCCCGTCCTTGGTCGTGTACGTCGGGTCGTAGGTGTAGGGGCTCGGCCAGCCGTTGCCGTGGCCGAAGTAGATGACGATGTTGGCGTTGTAGACGGCCGCCTTGACCTTCGACCACGTCGCGTTCGGGCTGTAGACCTTCGTGACGTGGGAGGTGTACTTGATCGCTTCGTTGTAGGCGGCGTCGGCGTTCGATCGGTAGCCCGCCGTCGCGCCGTGGGTCGCCCCGACGATGATCACCACCTTGGCGGTGCTCGTCTGGACCGCGGCCACCGGACCGGCGATCCCGAGGGCGGTGATGAGGGCGATGACGATGGCGGCGGCGAGGTTGCGCAATGCAGCTCCGAAGCGAAACGAACGGCCGCGGGCGCGAGCTGCCGGCGGACGTGGATGAATGCCCTCGAAGCGTCCTCCTCGCCCGCGCCGAAACCAATCGCGGGATGGTCCCGCCGGTCATGGGCCCTTCGGACGGCGCCGGATACGGAGATGGGTGGAGGGGTGCGGTC
>DATAIW010000218.1:0-4276 GCA_036262455.1 Candidatus Limnocylindrales bacterium
ACCCGGTCCTCTTCACCATGGCGATCGGCCTGATGCTCGCCTGGAAGGTCGCCGGCTACATCGGCGTCGACCGCTACCTCCTCCCGATGCTCGGCACACCGTGGCGAGCCAAGGTGGACACCGGACGACCGATTGCGGCGAATCCCGCACCAAGCTGACCAACGGCTCTCCCGCACCAAGGACCCGGCCCCCGACCGGGTCCTTTGGATTCCTTGTTCCGCGTTCAAGGCCGCCCAGCTCCGGCGCACCCGGCGCGGTCGGCCGATGCCGTGCGGGCACTGATGGAACCAGACTTGCCGTGGCCCGAAGCCGCGATCATCTGGGCCGATGTGACCGGCGACCGCGCTCGGATCCTGCCAGGCCCGCCACGCGGAGTCGGGTTGGGAGCCTGATCTGTCGCGCGTGTTCGCTCAGCGCCGGATTGCCGCGATCGCCAGCGGATCGAGGCGGCCGATCCGGTCGGGGGCCGGCTCGACCGTGAAGCCGGCGCCCTCGAGCAGACGGCGGGCGATGGCGATCCTGGTCGCATGCTCGAGCGGCTCGACGGCGTCGCGCTCCGCGACTCCGACCCTGGCGCGAATCGACCGGCCCGGTCTGGCCGCCTCGACATGCGCCGCCAGCAGCCGGGCGGCAAGGCCCTGCCGGCGGAACGCAGGTGCGACGCCGAGCGCGAGCAGGTCCTCGGAACCGTCGGTGTCGGGACCAGACACGGCCAGCCCGACCGCGACCCGGCCGTCAACGACCGCCGCCGTCACCCGGGCTCCCGATCGGAGCGCCGCGGAGATGAGCGCGCGGGCGTCCGTCGTCCGCGCCGGTGGGATCACCTGCGCGGCCGGAACCAGGTGTTCCCAGATCGCGAGATCGACGCCGGGCAGGATCGACGCGGTCGCGGCGCCGTCCGGCTCGCGGACGGCGCCTGAACCGTCGCTCTCGACCAGGGCAAGCGGATCCCACCAGCCGCGGTCCGCGGCGGACCGGAGGAGCCCCGGCACGAGCACCTCCCGGACCGTGGCCGCGGTCGTTCGCGACAGCCGTTCCGCCGCGTCCTGCGATCGCGACGCCGGATCGCCCGCATTCGGGGGATCGATGAACGTCGTCGGCAGCGCGGCGGTCCCGTAGCGGGCGGCCTCGCCAGCCCAGCGCTCGCGCCAGGCAGCGGGCAGCCGGTCCGGGACCTCGCGATGAGCGGCCGCGAGCCAGACCAGCGACCACGATCGGGGCACGACCGAATACACCCCGTAGCCACCGCCCCCGGTCGCCAGCCAGCGCCCGCCTGCCACACGGTGCGCGATGGCATCGACCAGCCGGGCGGCCTCGCCCATCGCGGTGGTCGTGTTGCGAAGATGGGCCAATGGATCCCAGGCGTGGCTGTCGGCGCCGTGCTGGGACACGATGAGGTCGGGCCCGAACGCTGCCGCCAGCAAGGGAAGCAGCGAGCGGACGGCGTCCAGCCAGGCCGATTCGCCCGTGTCGGGCTCCAGCGGGACGTTGACGACGGTTCCTGCCGCCGCTCCCACACCGATCTCGTCGGTGAACCCGGTGCCGGGGAAGAGGTATCGGCCGCTCTCGTGGAACGACAGCGTCAGGACCCCCGGGTCCGCGGCATGGATCGTCTCGACGCCGTCGCCGTGATGGACGTCGAGATCGACGTACAGGACTCGCATGCCCTCGCGGCGGGCCCACGCGATCGCCAGTGCAGGGTCGTCGTAGATGCAGAAGCCCGACGCCCGCGACGGCATCGCGTGGTGGAGGCCGCCGCCCGGGTGGAAGGCGTGCTCGACGTCGCCGCGGAGGATCGCCTCGATTGCCCGAAGGGAGCCGCCGGCGACCGCGGCTGCCGCGTCGTGCATCCCGTGGAACGGCGGATCGTCGCCACCGACCCCGATCCCCGCCTCTGGCTCCATCCAGCCGTGGTCGAATTCCGAGAAGCGCTTGACGACGTCGAGGTAGTGGCGGGTGTGGGCCATCAGCAACTCGTCGTCGGTCGCCGGCTCCGGAGCGAGGCCGGGCTCGGCGCCGACGGCGCGGAGGAGCTCCATCCCCGGGCCGAACCGGCGTGGCGTGAGGGGATGGGTCGATCCGAAGTCGTAGTCGAGCGACTGCGGGCCGAAGACGAGCAGCGGCAGGTCGGCCATGGATGGCACGATAGCGGCGATGGAACGGGTCTACACCACGCCCCTCCTCGACAAGCTGGGAATCCGGCCGGGGATGCGGGTCGCGATCGTCGGAGTGCTCGAGGACGACGACGAGGTCCTCGACGATGAAGGACCGTTCCGGGAACGGCTCGCGGGGCGAACGAGCGACATCACCGACGGCCGCCCGGAGCCGGAGACCGACATCGTCATCCTGGCCGCCGACACGACCGCCGAGCTCGTGGCGCTCGCGGACCTTCGCGCCCGGATCCGGCCGACCGGTGCCATCTGGGTCGTGTCGCGCAAGGGCAGGGCCGCGACGCTCCGCGACGTCGACGTCATCGCCGCCGCCCGCGAGCATCGCCTGGTCGACAACAAGGTCGTCTCGTTCTCGACCCGCCGGACGGCGCTCCGCCTCGTGATCCCGGTGGCGCTCCGACTGAAGGGTTGAGGCGAGTACCATCCGCCCATGGGATCGGATGTCCTCGTCGCCCTCATCGTCGTGCTGGTCGTCGTCCTGATCTGGCGCGGCCCGAAGACCCTGCCGAAGATCGGTCAGGCCCTCGGGCGCGGCGTGCGCGAAGCGCGCACGGAGGCCGCCAAGCTGCGCGACGGCAAGCGCGAGGACCCGCCCGCCTGAGCGCGACCCGACCCAGGCGTCGGCTCGCCGTCCGCCAGACCGCTACGCTGACGCCGTGAACGAAGCCATCCCGCCGAGCGTCGAGAGCCTCCTCGAGCGGCCCGGCCCCGGCCCGCATCGGACGACGATCGTGGTCGATGGCGCCGCCGTCGACACGCTCGCCGACCTGCCGCCGCTGCGCGACCGCCTGTTGTTCGTCGGGCTCAACCCATCGCCGGTCAGCGTCGAGGCCGGCCACTACTTCCAGGGTCGCCTCGGCCAGCTCTTCTGGCGTCGCCTGATGACCGCTTCCATCCTGCCGCCCGACACCGCGATCGCGTCGGCCGACGATGCGCTCGTTGCCGCCGGGCACGGCCTGACGGATCTGCTCAAGGTCCCCACCCCACGCGACGAGGCGTCCGACGCCACGCTCCGGGCGGGCGTCGGGCCACTCTGGCAGAAGGTCGCGATCTGGCGCCCGGCGGCGATCGTCTTCGTCTACAAGCGGGCCGCCGAGATCGTCGCGGCCCGTCCGCTGGCCGAGCCGTGGGGCCAGCTCGCAGGCGTGGCGATGTCGGGCCGGCCGTGCTTCCTGATGCCGGGGCCGTACGCGCCGCAGGCCGAGGTGGCCGCCGCCCTCAACTTCGTGCGGAACCTCGGGGCGTCACTCCCCCGCTGAGTCCGGAGCGATCTCGAGCCGGCCCGAGCCCGGCGGGCCGAGCCAAACGCGGAGCTCGACGTCGGCCGGCAGCAGATCCCCGTCGCCGAGCTCGACCGTCGGGTACGGGAGATGCCGGCCCGCCCCCGGTGCGACGAGGATCGGGATCTCGAGAGGGATCGCGAGCGACTGTGCGGCCGCCGCGTGATCAGGATCCGTGGCCGTCAGGACGATCGCGTTGATCGTGCCGCCGCGTCGCTGGACGGCGGCGCCGATCAGGTTCAGCGCCGCGTCCGAAGGATCGCCGGGATCGACGAGGACGAGCTCGCGGCGCCCGTACAGGGTGGTCGCGCCGGTCCGACCCGGCAGCGCCCCGACCGCTCCGAACGTGAACCGGACGACGGTCGGCGTTTCCGAGTCCACCCTCGGTGGGGCCACCGGCCCGAGCGTGATCCGATCGGCGACCTCCGAGGATTTCGATGCGCCGGTCTCGATGAGCCGCTCCAGGACGCACGTGGTCGGCACCCACATGTCGATCTCGCCGGCGGCGACCTGGTCGAGGGCCTGTGACGGCGTCACCCAGCGGTGAGCGGCAACCTCATCGGGGGCGAACGCTGGAACCGCCTCCGGCGGCAGGTCGGCGACGAAGAACCACGTCGAGAAGCGCCGCGCCATGAACGCCGGCGTCGACCAATGGGCGATCGGCGCGAGCCGCTCGATCCCGTCGAGGGTGACGCCGGCCTCTTCGCGCAGCTCGCGCAGCGCCGCCCGATGGACGGCGAGCGCCTCGTTCGGGGGCAGGTTGTCGCCGAGCGCGCGTGACGCAGCTCCGACCGCCCCGGATGCGTGATCGGCCGGCGTGAGCGC
>DATAIW010000219.1:0-1706 GCA_036262455.1 Candidatus Limnocylindrales bacterium
TCGCCACCTTCTGCGCGATCGTCGGGTGGGCGGCGACAACGGCATTCACGTCGGCGACCATCTCGGCATACGTGTGGTAGCCGGTCTTGCCGGCCGGGAAGTCGGCCGCGGCCGCGCTGGCCGGAGCCGCGGCGAGCGGGAGGAGGAGGGCCAGGCCGAGCAGGCCGGCACCGAGACGAGCGCGCAGGGTTCGAGACATGCGCTCAGGATGCCCCCGCGACGCGCCGAGCGCCAACCCACCGAACGGTCACGGTCGCGAAGGGGACCAACGGGTCGCCCGCATCCGGGCCCGCGCTAGACTGATCGCAACGTCCCGATGCCCCCTCCGCTCCCCGAGGTTCCCGACCGATGACGACCGAGTCGCAGCCGCGTCTCAAGATCACCTACGCCACCCTCCGCGCCGACAACGAGCGGCTCCACTTGGAGTACGAAGCGGGCCTCGCCGAGGCCAAGACGCTCCTCGACGGCCATCACAGGAACTTCGTCGATGGCCGCGAGCGCGACGGCGAGGGCGAGTCGACCGTCCGCTCGCCGATCGACCGCGACATGGTCCTCGGCCACTTCTCGATCGGCACCCGCCAGGACGTCAAGGACGCGGTCGCGGCCGCACGCCGCGCCCAGCCCGCCTGGTTCGCGCTGGGCTGGGAGAAGCGGATCGAGATCCTCAAGCGCGCCGCCGAGCTGATCAGCCAGCGCCAGATGGTCTACGGCGGCCTGATGGCGATCGAGGTCGGCAAGACCCGGCTCGAGGCGCTCGGCGAGGTCGAGGAGGCGGCTGACCTGATCCGCTACTACGCGAAGACGGCCGAGGACAACGCCTTCTACGACCATCCGATGGACAGCCTTGGCGACGCGACCGTCCACACCCGTTCGATCCTCCGGCCGCACGGCGTGTTCGCGGTGATCAGCCCGTTCAACTTCCCGATGGCCCTCGCCGCCGGCCCGACCGGGGCCGCGATGCTGGCCGGCAACACCGTCGTCTTCAAGCCGAGCTCGGCCGCGCCGATCTCGGGTGTCAAGCTCGTCGAGGCCTATCGCGACGCGGGCGTCCCCGACGGCGTGATCAACCTCGTCATGGGACCCGGTGAGACCGTCGGCGCCGAGCTGCGCGAGAACCCCGGCATCGACGGGATCGTGTTCACGGGGTCCTACGAGGTCGGCTTCGACCTGTATCGAACCTTCTCGTCGCGCTTCCCCAAGCCGACGATCGTCGAGATGGGCGGCAAGAATCCCGCGGTCGTGTCGCGCCACGCCGACCTCGAGGAGGCGGCCGAGGGGATCATGCGGTCCGCGTTCGGGTTCGGCGGCCAGAAGTGCTCGGCCAACAGCCGGGTCTATGTCGAGAAGCCCGTCCACGACGAGCTCGTCCGGCTCCTCGTCGAGAAGACCGAGGCGATCACGATCGGCGACCCGCTCCTCCGCGAGAACTGGCTCGGCCCGATCATCGATCAGCGCGCGGTCGACCGCCACCAGCAGGCCAGCGCCGAGGCACGTCGCGACGGCCGCGTCTTCACCGGCGGCGAGCGCCTGTCCGATCGCGGGATGGACCGCGGCTTCTATGTCGAGCCGACGATCGTCGGCAACCTGCCCGCCGACCACCGGGTATTCCGCGACGAGCTGTTCGCGCCGTTCACGGCGGTGGCCGCGGTCGACTCGTTCGACGAGGCGATCCGGCTCGCCAACGACTCCGTCTACGGGCTGACCGC
>DATAIW010000220.1:0-3062 GCA_036262455.1 Candidatus Limnocylindrales bacterium
GCGTCTCCGTCGCTCGCCTGCCTGTCGGCGCTCGCCCGCGCCCTCGACGTCCCGATCGCCTGGTTCCTCGTCGATGAGACGCGGCCACCGCAGGTCACGCGCGCGGCGGATCGACGCTGGCGCGAGATGCCCGGCGGCCGCACCAGCCGGATCGACGCCCGGGGCTCCAGCGACATCTCGATCGTCGAGCTCCAGTCGGAGCCGGGTCGCTCGACGGGGGTCCACACGCATCCCGGCGACGAGCACCACCTCGTGACCGCCGGCCGGTTCCGGATGACCCAGGGCGGCCATACCGTCGAGCTCGAGCCAGGCGACTACCTCCGCTGGGACGGCATGATCCCGCACGACGCGGAGGCGATCGGCGACCAGACCGCGGCGATGCTGGTCATCCGCCTGAACCGTCACGGCGAACCGCACGAATGAAGAGGACGCCCAGGCACCGTCCGGCTCGAGGCCGATGTTCATTGGACGAACCTACGCGACGAGCCCGGAGGTCGACGGGCATCCGGCGCGCCGTTCTCGTTCATCCAGTGCACGAACCCAGCCGATGACGCCAGTTCGCGGGTCTGAGCGACCGCTCGAGGGCCCGGTTGCTGCTGGTCGTGCTCCATCGGTTCATCCAATGCACCAACTCGTCGATTCCGTTCATCCGATGCACCAAACGGACGAGTCCGGCCACGGCACGGGTCCCGGACGCGGCCCCTCCCTCGCCGCCACCGAATCGCAACGTCGACCGGCCACGCGCTCGTCTCGCTGTCGGTATCCTTCGGACGTCCCCATGCAAGCCCGCACATCGATCGACAACGTCAGGTGGTGCCCATGAAAGTCGGCGTCGCCAGGGAGTCCGCGGCCGGAGAACGGCGCGTGGCCCTGGTACCCGAAGTGCTCGGCAAGTTGACGGCCGCCGGGCTCGAGATTCTCGTCGAACAGGGCGCCGGCGACGGCGCCGCGATCCCCGACTCCGCGTATGCCGAGGCGGGTGCCACGATCGTCCCGACCGCGGACCTCTACGGCCAGTCGGACATCGTCCTCCGCGTCCAGAAGCCCTCGGACTCCGAGGTCAAGGGGATGCACCAGGGCCAGGTGGTCATCGGCATCCTCCAGCCGCTGATCGATCCGCAGACCGCAGCGGCCCTCGCGAAGCAGGGCGTGACCGCGATCAGCCTCGACGCGATCCCGCGGACCTTGTCGCGGGCCCAGACGATGGATGCCCTGAGCTCGCAGGCCAATGTCGGCGGCTACAAGGCGGTCCTGATCGCGGCCAACGAGTACGGCCGCTACTTCCCGCTCCTGACGACCGCCGCGGGCACCGCCAAGCCCGCCAACGTCCTGATCCTCGGGATCGGCGTGGCCGGTCTCCAGGCGATCGGGACAGCCCGCCGCCTCGGCGCCGTGGTCTCCGCCTACGACGTCCGGCCCGAGACGGCCGAGCAGGCCGAGTCGCTCGGGGCCAAGTTCCTGAAGCTCAAGACGACGATCGACGCGACCGGCGCCGGCGGCTACGCCCGCGAGCTGACCCCCGACGAGCGGGCCGCCCAGCAGGCCGAGCTCAACGAGGCCATCGGCGGAATGGACATCGTCATCACGACGGCCCAGATCCCCGGTCGCAAGCCACCGGTCCTCGTGACCGCCGATGCGGTCAGCCGGATGAAGTCGGGCTCGGTCATCGTCGACATGGCGGCCTCCGCCCTCGGCGGCAACTGCGAGCTGTCGAAGGCCGGTCAGACGATCACCTCCGACAACGGCGTCCGGATCGTCGCGCCGGACAACCTGCCGGCGACGATGCCGGCCGGCGCCTCCGCGTTCTACGCCCGCAACATCTCGACCCTCCTGCTCGGGATGATCAAGGACAGCAACCTCCATCTCGATTTCGAGGACGAGGTCACGAAGGCGACTGTCATCACGATGGACGGCGCGGTCATCGCCGACCCCGTCAAGAAGCTGCTCGAGCCCGCGCCGGCGGCGAGCCCCTCCGGAGACCCCTCGTGAGCCCCGACGAAGTCCGCGCCTTCCTCACCAACTTCACCGTCTTCACCCTCGCGATCCTGTGCGGCTTCGCCGTCATCTCGAAGGTCCCCGCGACGCTCCACACCCCGCTGATGTCCGGCGCGAACTCGATCCACGGGATCGTCCTCGTCGGCTCGATGTTCATCGCGGTCAACGCCACCGACCTGCTCAGCCAGCTCCTGTCGCTGATTGCCGTCGCCTTCGCGACGATGAACGTCGTCGGCGGCTACGTGGTCACCGACCGGATGCTCCAGATGTTCAAGCGCAAGCCCGTCGCGGCCCCGAAGGCCGACGAGACGGAGGGCTGAGGCGATGATCGACATCAACGTCCTCGACCCGCTCGTCAGGATCGCCTGGCTGGTCGGCGCCGTCGGATTCGTCATCGGCCTCGTCCGGATGAACTCGCCAGCCACCGCTCGCAACGGCAACCTCATGTCGGCCGGCGGCATGGCGGTCGCCATCGCGGCGACGGCCCTGTACCTGCTGCTGAGGCCGTCCAGCGCGACCGGCAACAACCTCCTGATCGGCTGGCTGATCATCATCGTCGGGATCGCCATCGGCGGCGGGCTCGGGCTGTACACCGCCCGGACCGTGAAGATGACCGCGATGCCGCAGCTGGTGTCGCTGTTCAACGCGGTCGGCGGCGGAGCCGCGGCCCTGATCGCGATCGACGGCTACCTGCGGATCAGCTCGGCGCCCGGGCTCCAGGAGAACGTCGCGGCGGTCCTCGACATCGTCATCGGCTCGATCACCTTCACCGGCTCGCTCATCGCGTCGGGCAAGCTGATGGGCCGGATCCCCGGCAAGCCGATCATGATCCCCGGCGGTCAGCTCGTCACGGGTGGCCTGGCCCTCGTTGTGGTCGTCGGTGCGATCTTCCTCTGGCTCGGCAACTACAGCCTCGCGGCGATGGCCCTGATCCTGGCGGCGTCGCTCGTGTTCGGCGTGACGATGACGCTGCCGATCGGTGGCGCGGACATGCCGGTCGTCATCTCGCTCCTGAACTCGTTCACCGGGACGGCCGTTGCGATGGCCGGCTTCGTCCTCGAGAACCC
>DATAIW010000221.1:0-9448 GCA_036262455.1 Candidatus Limnocylindrales bacterium
GTCCTGATCGAGCCGAAGGCGCTCCACGACGAGATGAACTCGGCCGCCTTCGACGAGTTCGGACGGATGACGGCCAACCTCGGCCTCGAGGCCGTGCCCGCCACGCCCGCCGGGCAGAACATCCTGCTCTACCCGTACATCGCGCCTCCAACCGAGGTCATCGACGGGACCAACCTGCCGAAGGGCGACGTCAACATCGCGCCGATCGCGTCGGGGACCGACGGCACCCAGATCTGGAAGATCACGCACAACGGCGTGGACACCCACCCGATCCACTTCCACCTGTTCAACGTGCAGCTGCTCAACCGGGTGACGTGGGACAACATCATCATCCCCACCGAGCCGTCGGAGCTGGGCTGGAAGGAAACGATCCGCGTCAGCCCGCTCGAGGACACGATCGTCGCCGTGCGACCGATCACCCCGACGCTGCCGTTCGAGGTCCCGAACAGCATCCGGCCACTGAGTCCGATGATGCCGCTCGGCGCGAACCTTGACCCAACCGGGATCATGGTTGGACCGAACGGCCAGCTCACGACCATCACCAACGCGCTCGTCAACTTCGGTTGGGAGTACGTGTATCACTGCCACATCCTCAGCCATGAGGAGATGGACATGATGCGGCCTGTGCTGCTCGCACTGCCGCCGATTGCCCCAGGTGGCCTGGTCTTCAACCAGACGAGCCTGACCTCGGGGACGTTGACCTTCAACGACAACTCGTTCACCGAGACGTCGTTCCTCGTTCAGAAGTCTCTCGACGGCACAACGTGGACCGATGTTCCCGACCCAACGGGGGCCATGAACTCGCCACTTGATCAGCCGAATGTTCACGGACCCCGGTCGCTGGACGACACGGCCTACGATCCGAATGTTGCGACCTCCTACCGAGTCGTGGCCCGAAACACGGTCGGCGCAACCGACGCGCTCCTCGCGGGCGGGTATTCGGGCACGACCGTGCAGTCCGTCTCGCCCGCGCTGCTCGTTGGTGTGCTGACGCCCACCACGACAACGCTCACGAGCGACGTCAACCCATCGACTTTCGGGCAGAACGTGACCTTCACGGCCACGGTCGCTGCCACCACAGGGATTCCGACCGGGACGGTGCAGTTCAGCATCGGCGGTACCAACGTCGGCGCACCCGTCGCGCTCAACGCCTCTGGCGTGGCGACGCTTGCGACCAGCACGCTGTCCATTGCCAGCCACTCCGTGGAAGCCGTCTACTTTGGGTCCACCTTCTACGACACGAGCCTTGGAACGCTGAATCAGGTCGTGAACAAGGCGCCCTCGACAACTGCCCTCACCAGTAGCCTCAACCCGTCGTTCTTCGGCCAGAGCGTGACCTTCACGGCCACGGTCGGACCGGCGACGGCCACGGGTACGGTCGTGTTCAACATCAACGGTCTTGATGGCGCTCCGGTGGCACTTGTCGCCGGGAAGGCTACCTTCACGACCACCACCCTTCCGGCTGGCGACAACGCCGTGATCGCGACCTACCTTGGCGATGCGAACTACCTGACCAGCAACGCGACGCTGACACAGGTCGTCAGCCCGTTGATCGCTACGACAACCACCCTGACCAGCAGCCCCAACCCGTCGGTCTTCGGACAGAGCGTGACCTTCACGGCCACGGTCAGCCCGGTGGCCGCTACGGGAACGGTCGTGCTCACCATCGACGGCGTCGCTGGTGCTCCGATCGCCCTCAACGCATCCGGTGTGGCGACGTTCGCCACCACAGCTCTGACCGTAGGTAACCACGCCGTGGTTGCCATGTATGGCGGCAACGCCACCTACGCGACCAGCGCTAGCACGACGCTGACGCAGGTCGTGAACAAGGCGACGACCACGACCACGGTCAGGAGCAGCGACACCAACGGTAGTGTCGGTGACACGATCCGCCTCACGGCCACCACCACCGCGGTCGCACCGGGAGCCGGAACGCGCACCGGCACCGTCGAGTTCAAGATCAGCAACGGCGCGGGCATCAAGGTCCTTGCTGCTGCTGTCCCAGTTCCGGCGAACGGCGTCACCGTCTTCAGCTGGACGTTGCTCGCCTCGCAGGTTGGGACGTGGACCGTCACGGCCACGTATAGCGGCGACGCCAACTTCGCCGGAAGCCTTGGCACTCTCGCCAACCAGCGAGTGAGGTAGCTACCCCACAACCCGTAGCAGACCCCTATCCCCCGGCGCCGGTTCCCCCCACCGGCGCCGGGGAGCCACCCGGAGCCCTCGGCTCCGTCCGTCAACCATTAGAACACCGAGATGACGTGCCCATCCTCGCCAGCCTGGAGTCACCCGGCCCGCCTGGGCCGGGTGACGGGCCATCCGTGACCGGCGGCGCACAAGCTGATCGTCTCCCTCGTCTTCTCGATGAGATCGAGAGTGACAAAGTCGCTGTCCCCTTGGCTCGGACAGAATCGCTGTCCTTCGACACCATCCAGATACGTCCTTGACGCCCGGGAGCACGGAACCTAGACTCCGCCGACATCACGAAGAACGGGCTGTGAACGGGACGAGTCCCCGTCGGGCGTCGGCAGAGAGATCCGGTGGATGGTGGAAACCGGAGCGACGACGGCGGCAAATGGACCCGGGAGCCTCCGGACCGAACGGCGAGCGGCGCGGCGACGCGGAGCGGACCCAGTAGGCTCCGGCGCAGAGCGCCAGCGATAGAGGGCAGCGCCGATCGGCAGGACCGCGCAAGCGGCCACCCGCCCGTCGGTCATGAGAGTGCGGCATCGCCGAATGAGGGTGGCACCGCGGAAGGCACGACCTTTCGTCCCGGGACGAATTGGTCGTTTCTTGATTCTCGGGCGCACGAACGAGCCCCGGAGGCCGCAACACGATGAGCACCACCGATCCGCTCAGCCTGACCGAGGCGAAGCGCCTGGCCGGCAACGCCGACACATTGCTCCTGCGCGCCACCCGCCCGGCCGACCTCGAGACCCCGATCGGCGCCTTCCTCCGCCTCGATGATGGCACCACGCCGGCCTACCTCCTTGAATCGGTCGAGGGCGGCGAGCGCCTCGGGCGGTACTCGTTCCTCGGCGTCGGTCCGCGCCGACTGCTCGAGGTCCGCGACGGGATCGCCCGGACGCAGACACGGCCGGTGACCGTCGAGAGCTACAGCCCGGACCTGCCGGTCGACGTTGCCGAGGCGCCCGATCCGCTCGAAGCGATCCGCCGCTTCGTCCCGCGCCGGCGGGTCGTGCCGACCGAGGGGATGCCGCGCTTCACGGGCGGCGCGGTCGGCGCCCTTGCCTACGACGCGGTGACCGCCTTCGAGCCGACCGTCGCACTCCCCGATCGCGATCCCGTCGGCGTCCCGACCGCGGCATTCATCGAGACCGACCTCGTCCTCGTGTTCGACCACCTGACCCACACCCTGAGCGCGATCGCGTCGCTCCACACCGAGACGTCCGATCTCGAGGGTCGCTACCGGATCGCCGAGCAGGCGATCTTCGAGGTGCTCGAGCGGACCGCCCGGCCGAGTGCCGCCGAGATCGCCGGACCGGGGCGACCGGTCGAGAACGGCGACGCGGGTCCGGCAGCGGGGTCCGGCGGCCTCCGCGAGGACGCGATCGAGACGAGCCTCGGCCGGGACGCCTACATCCATGCCGTCGAGGTCGCCAAGGAGGCCATCGCGTCGGGAGAAGCGATCCAGGTCGTGCTCGCCCGGCGCCAGTCGTTTGAGCTGCCGACCGACCCCGCGACCGGCCGGCCGCTCGACGGGATCTCGCTCTACCGCGCCCTCCGCCGGGTCAACCCGAGCCCGTACCTGTTCTTCGTCCGGACGCCGTTGTTCGAGGTCGTCGGAGCCAGCCCGGAGCTCCTCCTCCAGGTCGAGGGCGACAAGCTCACGACCCACCCGATCGCGGGCACCCGGCCGCGCGGGGCCGACGAGCGCGAGGACGCGATCCTCGCCGAGCAGCTCCAGCGCGATCCGAAGGAGCGGGCCGAGCACATCATGCTCGTCGACCTCGGCCGGAACGACCTCGGCCGGGTGTCGCGGCCCGGGACGGTGACCGTGAGCAAGTACATGGAGGTCGAGAAGTACAGCCACGTCCTTCATCTCGTGTCCCATGTCGAGGGCCGGCTCAAGCCGGAGCTGGATGCGCTCGATGCGCTCCGCTCGGTCTTCCCGGCCGGGACCCTGAGCGGCGCGCCGAAGGTCCGGGCGATGCAGCTGATCGCAGCCGCGGAGGGCGAGCGGCGCGGGCTGTATGGCGGCGCGGTCGGCTACCTCGGCTACGACGGCAACCTCGACACGGCGATCACGATCCGGAGCGCCGTCCTGCGCAAGGGCCAGGCCCACATCCACACCGGCGCCGGGATCGTCGCCGGGAGCGTGCCGGAGAAGGAGTTCGAGGAGACCGAGCACAAGGCGGCGGCCCTCCGCCGGGCGATCGAGCTGGCGGCCGCACCCGCCGATGCCCCGCGAACGCGGTCTGACCAGCCGGTCGGAGCGGCGCCGGCTGGAGTGGCGACGGCCGGGGACGGGCGATGATCCTCGTCATCGACAACTACGACAGCTTCACGTTCAACCTTGTCCAGGCCCTCCAGGCGGCCGGCGCCGACGTCCGGGTCGTTCGCAACGACGCGATCGACCGGGCCGGGGTCGAGGCCCTCGCCGATGACCCCGGCGTGGACCTCCGCGGGATCGTCGTCTCGCCGGGCCCGGGCGACCCGAGCTCGGCCGGTGTCTCGGTCGCGACGATCGAGGTCGCCCGCGACCGGGCAATCCCGCTCCTTGGCGTGTGCCTCGGGATGCAGTCGATGGCGGTCGCGTTCGGGGCCTCGATCGTGCGCGCCCCGACCCTCGTCCACGGCGAGGCGTCCGAGGTGACCCACGACGGTGCCGGGCTGCTGGCCGGGATGCCGCCGGCGTTCATGGCGGCGCGCTACCACTCGCTGGCGGTCGACGTCGCGACGCTCCCGGCGGAGCTCCGGGTGACCGCGATGAGCGAGGTCGACCGGGTCATCATGGGGATCCGCCACGTCTCGCTGCCCCTCGAGGGCGTCCAGTTCCATCCCGAGTCGGTCCTGACCCCGGAGGGCCCGCATCTCCTCGCCAACTTCCTGCGCCAGGCCGGCGAGGGCGAGGCGTCACGTCTCGATGACGCGACGGGCTCGTTCGCGACGGCGGGTCTCGCCTCGGCTCCGGGCGGCGCCCCGATGGCATCCACCTCGGCCAATCTGCCAGCCGAGGCGGTCCGATGAGCGACGAGGTCCGGACGGCGCTGAGCGCGGTCGTCGATGGCCGGACGCTGACCCTCGACGAAGCCCGCGACGCGATGGGCTCGGTCATGGACGGCCTGGCGACACCGGCCCTCCTGGCGGCCCTCCTCGTCGCCCTCCGGATGCGCGGCGAGACGGTCGAGGAGCTGGCGGGCTTCGCGACCGCGATGCGCGAGCGCGCCCTCCGGGTCGATGCGCCGCCCGACGCGATCGACGTCGTCGGCACCGGCGGCGACCAGAGCGGGACCTTCAACGTGTCGACCACCGCCGCTCTCGTCGTCGCCGCGAGCGGCGTCCCGGTCGCCAAGCACGGCAACCGGGCGATCACATCCCGCGCCGGCTCGGCCGACGTCCTCGACACCCTCGGCGTCCGGATCGACCACGACCCGCTGTCGGCCGGGGTTGCTCTGCGCGAGATCGGATTCGCCTTCATGTTCGCCCCGGGCTTCCACCCGGCGATGAAGCACGCCGGCCCGACCCGCCGCGAGATCGGCGTCCGGACCGCGTTCAACCTGCTCGGCCCGCTCACGAACCCGGCCCGGGTGTCGCGCCTCCTGGTCGGGACCGGCGATCCCGCTGCCGCGCCGAAGCTCGCCGAGGTCCTCCGGATTCTCGGCGCGGAGCGTGCCTTCGTCGTCCACGGAACCGGGGTCGACGAGCTGCCGCTCGACGGGACGGGGGTCCTCTACGACATCACGCCCGCCGGCGTCGAGCGGCGGACCGTCGATGCCGCTGCGCTCGGCCTGGGCCGGGTCGCCACGACGAAGCTCGCCGGCGGGACGCCGGCCGAGAACGCGACGATCGTCGAGTCGATCCTCCGCGGCGAACCCGGCGCACGGCGGGACGTCGTCCTCCTGAATGCTGGCGCCGCCCTCATGGTCGCCGGTGCCGTCGACGACCTGGCCGCCGGGATCGACCGGGCCGCGCTGACGATCGACGCAGGTCTGGCCACGCAGCTTCTCGCTGCGCTCCGCGCCGAGCGACGGGCTGCCGAGGCGGCTCGCCCGGTGGTCGAAGGAGCGCCGGCATGACGGTCGACGATCGCCCCGAGCTCGATCGATTGCCGCCGCCGGACGACGACACGCCCGATCCGGCCGACGCTGCCGCGGCCGGGACCCGCAACGTCGTCGAGGAGATCGCCGAGCGCCGCCGCGCCGACATCCGCGACGAGATGGCTCGCCTGACGCTCGACGAGCACCTCGCGATCGCGGAGGCCACACCAGCCCCGCGCCCGATTCTCGATCGGCTGGCCGCGCCCGGCCTCCACCTGATCGCGGAGATCAAGCGATCATCGCCGTCGGCCGGCGAGATCGCGGCGCCGGACGAGGACATCGTTGCCCGGGCCCGCGCCTACGAGGCCGGTGGCGCCAGCGCGATCTCGGTGCTGTGCGAGCCGCACTGGTTCGGCGGCTCGGTCGAGGACCTCCGCCGGGTGCGGGCGGCCGTCTCGATCCCGGTTCTCGCCAAGGAGTTCGTCGTCGAGGAGATCCAGCTGCCCCACCTCCGGGCCGCCGGCGCGGATCTCGTCCTCCTGCTCGCGGTCCTTCATCCGCCGAGGCGCCTCGCCGACCTCGTGGAGCGTGCGCTCGAGATCGGCCTCGAGCCGCTGGTCGAGGCCCACGACGAGGAGGAGCTCAAGGCGGCCCTCGCGACGAAGACGCGGATCATCGGGATCAACAACCGCGACCTGCGGACGCTCGCGGTCGACACCGGTCAGGCGATCCGGCTGCGTTCGCTTGTGCCCGACGACCGCCTCGTCGTCGCCGAGTCCGGGGTCCGCGACGCCGCCACGGTCGCGGCCTGGCGGGCGGTCGGGTTCGACGCCGCGCTCGTCGGCGAGGCCCTGGTCCGGGCCGGCGATCCGGCCGCGGCAGCCCGCGCGTTCGTGTCCGCCGGCCGCCTGCCGACCGACCCCGCGAACCGCGCGGCCACGGCGTTCGTGAAGGTCTGCGGGATCACCGACGCGGAGGGCGTCCTGGCCGCGGTCCGCAGCGGCGCCGACGCGATCGGGCTGAACCTCGTGCCGGGCACCCCGCGTGAGCTCACCCTCGCCGAGGCGATCCCGCTGGCCCGGATCGCCCGCTCGCTGGCGGCCAACCCGCCGCGGATCGTCGCGATCACCGCCGACGCGGATCGCGACCGGATTGCCGAGATCGTGGCCGCCCTCGATCCGGACGCGGTCCAGTTCAACGGCGACGAGACGACCGATGACCTCGCCGCGGCCGGACGAGCGGCCTGGAAGGCTCTCCGGGTGGCGAGCAACGACGATGCCGCAACGGTCGTGGGCCGGGCGCGCGAGTTCCTCGACGCCGGCGCCGAGCGGATCCTCCTCGACGCCGCCGGCGGTCCACACCCGGGCGGCACCGGGATCCGGATCGCCACGAGCCTCGCTGCCGCGGTTGCGCGCGAGGTGCCGATCCTCCTCGCGGGTGGGCTGGATCCGGCCAACGTCGCCGGTGCCCTGCGCGAGGTCCCCGCGCTCGGGGTCGACTCGGCCTCGGGCACCGAACGCCCGCCGGTCGTCGGCCAGCGCCGGACGAAGGACCCGTTCCGCGTCGCCCTGTTCGTCAAGCGGGCGCACGCCGCCCGCCTCGACCGCCCGAATCTCGCGGTCCGCCCGACACCGGTTCCGGCCGGCCTCCTCACCGCCGACGCCGCCGGTCGCTGGGGCTTGGAGCGCCAATTCGGCGGCCGCTACGTTCCCGAGACCCTGATGGCGGCCCTCGAACAGCTGGAGGACGCGTACCAGGCCGTTTGCCACGATCCTGTCTTCTGGTCCGAGCTCCGCGAGCTCCTGGCCCGCTACGCCGGCCGCCCGACCCCGCTCTACCGCGCCGACCGCCTCGCCTACGAGGCCCTCGAGCGGGCGGTCGCCCTCGACCCGACGGCTCGTCTCCCGCATCGCCTCCGGCTCTACCTGAAGCGCGAGGACCTCGCCCATACCGGGGCCCACAAGATCAACAACGCCCTCGGCCAGGCGCTCCTCACCCGGCGGCTCGGCAAGGAGCGCGTCATCGCCGAGACGGGCGCCGGCCAGCACGGCGTGGCCACCGCGACAGCGTGTGCCCTGCTCGGGCTGCCATGCGTCGTCTTCATGGGCGCAGTCGACATCGAGCGCCAGCAGCCGAATGTCCTGCGGATGCGGGCGCTCGGGGCCGAGGTCCGGCCCGTGACGTCCGGTACCGCGACCCTCAAGGATGCCGTCAACGACGCGATGCGCGACTGGGTGACGAACGTCGAGACGACCCACTACGTCCTGGGATCGGCGATGGGCCCGCACCCCTACCCGACGATCGTCCGCGACCTCCAGCGGCGGATCGGCGACGAGGCGGCGGCCCAGGTCGCCGAGGTCGAGGGACGGCTGCCCGACCTTGCCCTGGCCTGCGTCGGCGGCGGCTCGAACGCGATCGGGCTGCTCGACCGGTTCATCGGCGAGCCGTCGGTGCGGTTGGCCGTGGCCGAGGCGGCTGGCGACGGGATCGAGACCGGGAAGCACGCGGCTGCGCTCGCCGGAGGCACGCCCGGGATCCTGCACGGGTCGCGCTCGATGATGCTCCAGGATGCCGACGGCCAGGTGCTCGAGGCGCACTCGGCCTCGGCCGGGCTCGACTACCCGGGCGTCGGTCCGCAGATCGCTGCGCTCGCCGCGGCGGGCCGGCTCGAGGTCCAGGCCGCGACCGACGGCGAGGCGTTCGAGGCGATGCGCTGGCTGTCGCGGACCGAGGGGATCCTGCCGGCCCTCGAGAGCGCCCACGCGCTCGCGGTGCTGCCGCGGATCCTGGCCGGCGCCGGCGCCGGCGCGAGCGGCGGTGCCGCGCACTTGCCCGGCGCCTGGCCCGAGGAGGCAGTCGTGCTCGTCGGGCTGTCCGGGCGCGGCGACAAGGACCTGTCCCAATTCGGCCGCTGGATCGAGGAGCACGAGGCGTGAGCGCGATTCCCGCGTCGGTGGGCGGCGCCGCTCTGCCGACCGGCACGAACGACACGACCGGCGCCCACCGGATCGCCGCCGCCTTCGCCGCGGCTCGCAGCGCCGGCCGGATCGCCCTGATCCCGTACGTCGTGGCCGGCTATCCGGACGCCGCCGCGGGCCTGCGGATCGCCATCGCCGCGATCGACGCCGGGGCGGACCTCCTCGAGGTCGGCCTGCCGTATTCGGATCCGCTCGCCGACGGCGCCACCCTCCAGCGGGCCTCACAGGTCGCGCTCGCGGCGGGGGCGA